>DATNQT010000590.1:0-4255 GCA_036703885.1 Candidatus Sericytochromatia bacterium | reverse complement strand
CAGGAGATAAGTGGTGGTGCTTAACTTATTTGAGAATCCTATAATCATGAAAAATTAAGGTCAGGGTGGAGGGCAATTTTGTCGGCAATACACTTCTACTAAACCGATTGATGCAGTTTTCTGAAAGTTCTTAGTTTGTTTTGATTCGGTTTGGGATGAGGGATAAATGCCTGCAAATTGTTCACCTTGAGGCGCTTTGGCACGGAAAGCGATCGCTTTAGAAGTTAGGTTGGCAAATTTGACGTATTCTCTTGACTCATTCAGGGTGCTGTAAGATAAGGTGGCATCTCCATAAACGGCTTCCGCTTGTTGAATTAAAGTTCCCGGACCCACACCTTCAGCCGTGCGATATTTGGGATTATCAGTCACTAACGCTTCAATCACATCGGCATCAGCTAGAGGTGACTGCGCGGGGTAGAGAATGTAAAATTGCTCCTTTCCTCCTTGTCTAACGGCGATCGCATCAAAATCTACTATAAAAGGTGACTGAATCTTAAACTCAGCCTTCCCGGCTAGCAGTTGTTTCAGTTGCCCCAGCTTCATGCCCACCTTAGCCAGTCCAATACCCTGAGAGGAAATGGTAGCGTCTGAACTAGAGGGAGCAATTGAGGCAGGGGCAGAAAGTGGCTTTGAGGATGTTTTCGGGATAGGAGAAGGGGATTCGGAGGTACTGGGACTTAAAGTTGGAGACGCCTTAGCCGACTCGGAAGCCGTTTGTGTAGTCGAGGGCTTAGGTGAGGAGTTACAGCCGATAAGTAGCATTAGAAAACTGGTGAGGAAGCATCGAGATTTCAAGTGTCTTCCTCCGTTGGCGCTAGAGAAGCATTGGGAATAGCTAAGGCTAGCTGGTAAAGCTGACGGCGGGGGAGTTTGGTGAGTTGCGCTAGCTGGCGGGTTGCTTGCGATCGCGAAACGCCCTGAGCCATGATCTGCTGTAACTCAGCTTTTAGGGCATCTTCGGATAGCACTGGCATTGCTAACTCAGCCCCAGCAACGACGAGGGTAAATTCTCCCCTAGGTTCGTGCTGAGTATAGTAAGCGATCGCTTCCTCAATTGTTCCCCGCCAAAACTCCTCGTGCAACTTCGTTAATTCCCGTGCCAGAACGATGTGTCGGTCTTTTCCCAAGCAGTCTCCCAACTCTCGCAACGTGACGCGCAACCGATGAGGAGACTCGTACAAAATCAAAGTTCTGGCTTCCGCAGGCAGAGATTCTAATCGCTGTTTGCGGTCTTGCCCGCTTGCAGGTAAAAAGCCTTCAAACACGAAGCGGTCGGTCGGTAGTCCAGCCGCAGATAAGGCTGTAAGGCTGGCACTCGCGCCCGGTATTGGTACAACTTGGATTTCCGCCTCAATACAAGCCTTTACTAATTCGTAGCCAGGATCGGAGATTCCGGGGATACCAGCATCGGTTACTAAAGCGATCGCTTTTCCTTCTTTGAGCTGATTTAGCAACTCTGGTAGCCGTTCGTTGCGGTTGTGTTCGTGATAACTCAGTTGAGGTGTTTTAATTTGAAAATGCTGTAATAGCCTCCCCGTATGGCGGGTGTCTTCTGCGGCGATCGCATCCACTGATTGCAAAATCCGGACTGCCCGGAAGGTCATATCCTCCAGGTTGCCAATTGGCGTCCCTACTACATAAAGCGTTCCCATTTGTCACTCGATCTAAGACTACCCGATTTTATCCCCTACTCCCTTGCTCTCCCACTATACTTATCACCACTGCTGTTGCAGTTCGCGATCGCTTATTTGGTAAATATGTACTTGATTGCGCCCTCGGTGTTTGGCTGCATAACAAGCGGTATCCGCTGCATTGAAGACATCTTCTAACTTCAAACTATCAGCGTTAATTTCAACAAGTCCGATACTAACGCCGATGCTGAAGGTTTTATCCTGCCAGATAAACTGGAACTCTTGGATACACTCGTGCAGCATCTGAACGACTCGCATTGCTTCATCTAAGGAACATTGATAAAGCAGTAAACCAAATTCATCACCGCCTAAGCGTGCCAAAGTGTCGGATTTGCGGCATCGGCTTTGTAATAAACTGCTGATTTGACGCAATAGCTCATCTCCAGCCAGATGACCGCAGGTATCATTAATAATTTTGAATCGGTCTAAATCCATGTAACACAGCGTAGATTTGTGCTGGGAAGTCCTGGCACTGTAAACAGCTTTTTCTAAACACCTCTCAAACTCGCGACGGTTAACTAAACCCGTCAGGGCATCGTGGTTGGCTTGCCAGGAAAGTTGTTCGTTTGCTTTGAGCAGTTCAGAGGTACGCGCTATAACCAGTTCTTCCAGGTGTTCTTGGTAGAGTCGCAGTGTTGCCTCTGCCCTGATGCGCTGTTTGATGGCGGCTTCCCTATCACGAATTTCCTGAGCTAGTTTTTGATTAGTCGCTTCTAGTTGAATGGGGCTAGGCAGTATCAAGGCTTTGGGAATTAGGTTGAACAGCTGTACCGCCGTGTATACAGACACCAAAGCGGTAATTAACTTGATACCCCCAAAAAGCCAAAAATCAGGATGCCAAAGTGTCCAGATTCCCATCAGATGGCTCGTTCCACAAGCGATAATAAATGCCCCAAACATTAGGACAATCTCTTGAAAAGGCGTATCACGTCGCTTTTGGATGAAGTAGACCAGCATAATTGGAATCGAATAATATGCCAGCGCAATTAATAAATCTGAGGCGACGTGCAGCCCCACGAGTTGTGGCTTCCAGAGGTAGCAATGTCCGTGGGGAATAAAAGATTCTGATGCAAAGAAGTTCTTTAAGGATTCCAGCATGGTCGTTACTGCTCTCCTGAGCGATAACAAACGATAGTGATAGAGTGTGCAACTTTTCTTCCCTCCAAAGAGCAACTAACTACTCCAAGGAGCAACAATTACAGAGATAGATTAGGAAAGTAAGGAATAGGGAAAGAATGAATGACAGGTGAGCGGTCAGACTGAACTGGAGGGTGTAGATGCAAAAGAAGGGGCTTTTTGTGGGAATGGTGACTTTGGACTTGGTTTACTTATCTGCCAAGCTTCCGGGTAATAACCAAAAAGTTGTTGCTGATGAATACACGGTCGCTGCTGGGGGACCAGCAACGAATGCAGCAGTAACGTTTAGTTATCTAGGCAATCGAGCAAAAATCCTAGGCGTCGTAGGTACTCACCCAATTACGCACTTAATACGAGGAGATCTGGAAAGTCATGGGGTGAAAATTGCCGATCTAGACCCCACCACTATCGAGCCACCACCGATTGCTTCGATAATTGTCACTCAATCCACTGGCGATCGCGCCGTGATTTCACTGGAGGCTCCAAGAGTTCAAATAAGCAGCAGTCAACTACCTGCCGAGCTTGACTCTGAAGTAGATATAGTCCTGATTGACGGTCATCAAATGGGGGTCGGATATGCGATCGCTCAATCCGCAAAAAATAATAATATCCCAGTTGTC
Organism: Candidatus Sericytochromatia bacterium; assembly: GCA_036703885.1. GTDB lineage: Bacteria > Cyanobacteriota > Cyanobacteriia > Cyanobacteriales > Coleofasciculaceae > CADCTM01. Next base: position 807 of record DATNQT010000590.1, on the reverse strand, counting down.
ATTGATGGTGGCAGTTGGAAGCCAGGATTTGAGAAAATTTTACCTTTCGTGGATTACGCTGTCTGCTCGGCTAATTTTTATCCCCCCGGTTGTCGTACAACGGAGGAAGTCATGGCTTATCTTGTCGCTGTCGGGATACCTCACATTGCCATTACCCAAGGCGAAAAACCTATTTTATACCTTAACCGTGGCGAGTCAAGCCAGATGTTAGTGCCCCAGATTAGTCCCATTGATACGATGGGTGCTGGGGATGTTTTTCACGGAGCCTTCTGCCACTACATCCTCCAGCAAAATTTTACTCATGCCCTAGCTGCTGCCGCAAAAATTGCGGCTTATTCCTGCCAATTCTTCGGTACTCGCCAGTGGATGCAATCCTATTCTCCTGAGAAGTAATAAATAGGAGGAGTTTCCTGTCCCATGTAGTGGTTTAACCGTCAGCCGTGTTTAGGCAGCGTCCCCTCTGCTTCAATGCGGCTTAAGGCTGATATTAGGGTTTAAATTCGTTGACTATTTTCATGCGTCCTCGGCGTAAGGCACGCAGCAATCTATCGATCGCGGCTCTCTCATCTTCGGTAATTGAATCTTCTAATAAGGCTGCCATCAATCCATATCTATCAGCTAGTGTCAGCCTACCAGAATCACTGACTTGAGCAAATAGATCGGAGATAGCACCAGGTAGAAGGCGAACTTGGGGGGACATAGGACACATGGGACGAAATAGAATTCAACACTGTTAACTATGATTTGTTTTCCCTTGGGAGAGAGTGATTGACGCCTGAGTATATCCGTGATACGAGACTACTTTTT
>DATNQT010000589.1:0-8825 GCA_036703885.1 Candidatus Sericytochromatia bacterium | reverse complement strand
GAATCTGTTGCTCTGTTAAACAATAAAGATATACCAGTAGAACCGATTAGAATTGATGAGATTACGGGTAAGAAATTTACTTTTTTTAGAGACCCTGATGGATTACCTCTAGAATTTTATGAAAAATAAGACTCAGAGCGATCGCATATTTTGAAACTTGTCAGGATTGGTTCAAGAAGGTGATATTAGCGGTGTGGGTGGCGACTCGCACCCACACCGCTAGCCTATCTCACTCTCCATAGAGTAGTTCTATTGCTGGAAACCGTTACGTTTTTTGAAAATTACTGAGGGTCCTACTCAATACTCATAAGCCCCTATATCGTACCCATTGCCTGATGGTCTGCTCGCTCCCGCATAATCAGTGTTAACTTGACTAAGTGTAATACCTGTATCAATGGCTAGTGAACCAGCTTTCAGCTTATAGTCGCTGGCTACTGTTGTGCCTGGGTTGACTAGCTGAGGGTTAGCATTTACATCACCTACACCTACAGCAAAACCAGCGTTGCCTCCATACCAAAGATTGTTGCGAAAGCCCAACGCAGGGTTGGCTACGATATTGGCTATCGGGTTGCTATTAGTTTGGTAAAAAATGTTGTTGGTAATCACCGTATTTGTATGCCCTGCATCCGGCTGAATCAACAACAGAGTTCCGGTCGCTTGGTAAAACGTGTTATTAGCGATGACGGTATTCTTTAAACCGCCGCTAAAGCCATAACTGGAATAATAAGAGAAGCCTTCTCTACCACCGATCGCAATGTTGTTAATAATCTTGTTGTTGTCCAGCTTGTTTACGTCAGATTCATTTGCCAATTGAATGCCAGAGGCTGGCTGATTAAACCTGTAAAATTGGGAATTATTAGTGGTGTAGATCAGGTTTTTTTCCACTGTGGAGTTTGTGGCGTTGTCTAAGTATATCTCTACACTGAAGTTATCGTAGACGGTGTTACCAGATATCAGAGCGCCAGACCCAATAAAGCCGATCCCCTCGCCATAGTTATTGTAAGCCTTGTTGTTGGTGACACGGATATTGCCATTTCCACTAGACGAGATAGCTGACGGCCAGCCATCATCCTTACTTCGGGAATTGTTGACCAGGCAGGTGTTGTACACTTGGTTACCGTCCACCAGTATGTCTGTGACTGTGGTCAGGCCGTTGTAGCCCATATAGATCCCAGAACCCTTGATGTCATGGACAGTGTTGTTCAGAATCTGGATATGCTTGCCACCCCAAACATTGATCCCTGTGCGGGTAGTTTTGCGGATTTCAAACCCTTTGATATCGACATACTCTGCGCTGATGACAAAACCATCTTCTCCCTTACCGGGGTTACTGGCGTCAGAAGAATTTTGTTTGGGCAGGTTGCTGCCATCTAAGATCGCTTTTTCTCCAGGATAGGACTGGAAAACAGTGCGTGCCGACGCGGTGCCGCTCTTCTCTTTCCCTATCCACAGACCTCTATCGAGGTAGTATGTTCCGCCACGGACATTGACAGTATCGCCACCACTAACTTTCTCGACTGCTTTGCGGAGTGTGGCAAAGGGGAGATCCTGTGTCCCTGGATTGCTGTCATTACCATTGGTCGCGACGTAGTAGCTGGTAGCAGCCTGGACTGGTACTGCTAGCAGCACGCTAAACGTACCATTCAGCAGCAGCATTGGTAAAGAGGACTGTATGTTAGACATTATTCTTTCTCAGTAGAAAATATGTTCCTTGAGAAGTATGAACTATAGCGATCGCAAAAAGAGCATCTTCTGTAGCAATTTTTGAAGGTTTTAAAATAAATATCACTTAAACTTGACATTTAAGTGAAAAAGCCCCCTCTTGGGGGCTTTTTAGGAACAAAGCGTCAAACAAAACGTTTAAAGCAAATACACCAGCGTGAACAAAACAATCCACACGACATCGACAAAGTGCCAGTAAAGTTCTGCCGCCTCTACACCAAAGTGTTCCTTATCGGAGTAGTGACCGGGTTTTTGCGCTCGCCATAACACCGCCAAGATTAGCAGAAGACCGACAGTAACGTGCAGACCGTGGAAACCAGTTAGGACGTAAAACGCGCTAGCAAAGACATTGGTAGTTAAACCAAAACCTAAATGAGCGTACTCATAAGCTTGTCCAGCCAAAAACAATGCACCCAACACCGCCGTGATGATGTACCAGAACCGCAGCCCTGCAACGTCGTTTTTCTTAATTGCCGTGTCACCTCTGTGCATCACAAAACTGCTAGAAATCAGAATCAACGTGTTAATTCCTGGCAGCAATAGCTCTAACCTTTCCATTCCTTCAGGAGGCCAAGCGGGCAGAATAGCGCGGTAGATCATGAAAGCCGTGAATAGACCCAGAAAAATCATACTCTCGGCAACCAGAAACACCGCTACTCCAAACATCCGAAAGTCGGGATGCTCTTCGTGATGACCTGTCGCCTCAACATCATGGTGATAGTTGAGGGAAGTCTTCGATTCGTCAATTGTTGAACCTTGCATAAACCTCTATAGTCGTTGGTTATTTGTTATTTGTTAGTTGTTATTTGTTGTTTGTTATTGGTAATTAGTAACAAGCAACCAACAACAAACAACCAACAACTAATAACTAATCACGATTTTGACTTTCCCCTTGACGGTCATCGGGATGCACCGCAACGGCTGGGTCTGGGTCTGCCCGCAGAGCGGAGTTTGGACCAGCGGCTAATGCGGGTTCTCCTTCCTCAGAGAAGGGCACATAGGTTTGGTATTGGCGATCGCCCATGCCGTAGTCATAGGGACCCGTGGCTAAAACAGGCACGCCTTCAAAGTTTTCAATTGCTGGTGGCGAAGTGGTCATCCACTCTAAGGTCAAACCCCTCCAAGGATTGTTACCCGCTTTCTTCCCGCGAGCTAAACTCCAAAAGACGTTAATCACCAAGGGAATAATCGACGTATCCATAATAATCGCGCCCACCGTGCAAACCACATTGAGCGTTTGAAACTTAGGGTCATAAATGGCAATGCGTCGATTCATGCCCAACATACCCAACTCGTGCATTGGCATAAATGTCAGGTTCAAGCCAATGAAGGTCAGTACAAAGTGAATTTGACCAAGGGTTTCGTTGTACATCCGCCCCGTTACTTTCGGGAACCAATGGTAGAATCCGGCAAATAGTCCGAGAACACTGCCACCGAACAGGACGTAATGAAGGTGAGCAACGACAAAGTAGGTGTCGTGAACGTGAATATCAAACGGTACTGATGCCACCATCACACCCGTAATCCCGCCGATCACAAAGGTGGAGACGAAGCCCATACCGAACAACATGGGACTCTCTAAAGCGATTTTGCCTCCCCAGATGGTTGCCAACCAGCTGAAGACCTTAATCCCTGTGGGCACGGCAATCACCATACTGGCGATCATGAAAAACATCCGCATCCAGCCTGGGGTTCCACTGGTAAACATATGGTGCGCCCAAACGATCAGACCCAAAAAGCTGATAGCAATGCTGGAATAAGCGATCGCACGATAACCAAAAATCGGCTTCCGAGCGTGTACTGGCAATACTTCTGAAATTACCCCAAAGAAGGGCAAAATCATGATGTACACAGCGGGGTGAGAGTAAAACCAGAACATATGCTGGTAAACAATCGGGTCGCCTCCACCTGTCGGGTTAAAAAATGTAGTCCCTGCGAGTAAGTCAAAGGCAAGCAGAATCAGAGCCGCTGCCAGTACTGGTGTAGCCAATAGCTGAAGGGCTGTCGTTGACAGCATCGACCAGCAGAACAAAGGCATCTGGTTCAACCCCATTCCTGGCACCCGCATCTTTAAGATGGTGACGCCAATATTCAGACCCCCCAAAATTGAGGAGGTTCCGGCAAGCAGGAGGCTCATAATCCAAATCGCCTCACCCGGCTTGCTCGCGACTGTACTCAAGGGCGGATAGGAAGTCCAACCCGCTTCGGCTGGTCCTACAAAAAAGCTGGAGAGGAGCAACATCCCACCAATGGCATTCATCCAAAATGCTACGGCATTCAACTTCGGGAATGCCATATCCTTCGCCCCAATCATCAGGGGAACCAGATAGTTCGCAAAGGCACCCGTTCCCGCCGGAACGACCCACAGGAAGATCATGATCGTCCCGTGCATCGTAAATACTCGGTTGTAGGTTTCTGGGCTGACAAAATCCGAGGCTGGCGTTGCTAGCTCTACCCGAATGATCGATGCCAGTATCCCACCAATAAAGAAAAATAAGAACGCGGTCACGAGGTATTGAATGCCAATGACCTTGTGATCCGTATTGAAGGTAAAGTAATCTTGCCATTTCCTGATCCCTGGTTCTGGATCGAGGGCAGGCTTATTGGCTTTTTCTTGAAGCTCTGCTTGGGTCATGCTTTTTGTCCGTTGTTCGTTGTTTGTTGTTTGTTGTCTCGACTAATGACCAACAACCAACAACCAATAACTAACAACCAATTACAGCTGATTGCTGATTGCTAAATGGTGAGCCATCGGTTCGTGGTTGGAATGGAGCTGTTCCAGGGTTTTCGACGAAATCCCCATTTCTTGAGCATAGGGAGCAAGAACCTCGCTATTTGACCTCTGGGCAGAATTGACGGCAACGGCTTTGTCCAACGTTTCGCTGCTGGCAACTTCTTGCTGCTGTTTAAGCCAGGTCTGAAATTCTTCCGGCGTCTCAACGAAAAGTTGTGCTCCCATTGCGCCGTGGTAAGCACCGCAAAGTTCAGCACAGACAATCGGGTACTGACCTGCTTTGTTCGGCGTGAAGCGTAACTCGGTTTGACGACCGGGAATTGCATCTTGCTTGAGGCGAAACTCTGGAAGCCAGAAAGCGTGGAGAACGTCTTGTGCTGAGATATTCAGCTCCACTTCTTGTCCAACTGGGAGATGCAGTTCACCGGATGTGATACCCGTTTCAGGGTAGGTAAAAATCCACGCATATTGCAGACCCATGACATTAACAGTCATGGGGACGGGTTTACCTATGTTTTCTGGAGAAGCACCAAGTCCGAGAGCAATGTTTCCTTGACTTGGAGCTAGAGCAATGAGACTGCCATCGGCATTTTTCTGCCTCGGTGTCATCTCATGAGCGTCGGCAACTAGCGCCCCATGATGATCGTGGGACGCCATTGGATCGAGACCGCCCATTGCGTTGTAAATCTCAAAGCTATAGACAGAAATGATCAAGACTAAAACAGCAGGAATAGCTGTCCAGACTATTTCCAAAGGGATGTTGCCATGAATTGGCGGTCCATCGGTCTTGTCATCTTTGCGGCGGCGATATCTAATCGCCGCGATGATGATCGTGCCCTCTACCAGCAGAAACAGACCTGTGGCAATGGTCATCATCATGTTAAATAACGCATCCACCTGGGCAGCTTCATCGGATGCTGCCATCGGCAGTAGACCGTGGTTTTGACCATACCACAGACTGATCAGGGTTATGGCGATGCCAGCCAGTAGGGTTGTAATTTGACTTGGAATGTTCACGGTACAAGCTAGTTTAGGACTTTGTACAAAACTTTGTTCGGGACAAGAGTAGCTAGAGTCTAAGCTACTCTGATTCGGTTTGTCAGTTTGACACTCTCAATCCCTATTTGAGGATGGGATGCTTTGGCTCAAACCGCCTTAACCACTAATGGGCCAGTCAAGGTCTGACACTCTGAATATCATGATGAGAGTTGGGGTGAGGAGAGTGCTAAGGTTTTGTGCTTCCTCCTCAAGAGTTAATTCCCCTATGTCCTAAGGTACTCTACTCATTGCCTATTAGACTGCTGAAGCCTCCTGTTTCAATCCGTCAAAAGGGATAAGTATAGAAGGAGGAATTTTGTAACACCCTTAAGTAGGTTTGCCGCAGATTACAGCTTTAGATTTATCGCTTTTTGATTACGGTTAATTACCAAGGTAAGACAGGTAAGGAGTAAAAGAGGATACAAGCAGCTTTTTTTTCACCATTTCTTTTTTATTTCTTTGGGATCGAGCCACCCAGAGTATTAGTTCCGACTTCTCTCAAGCCTTGCTGAGTGAGTGTTCACCCAATAGAATGTAAAATTTTATACAAAGTTGTCGGCGTTATATAGATAAGCTCACAATCTGAAAAATCTCTAAAACTATATCAGCTCTGACAAGAGCATCATTAGAGTGTAAGTAGAGTTCGGTCATCTTCCGATAGAGGATGTTAGGTTGAGAATGAGCCGATACTCTCAAGTTAAGTTAATTTCGTTTGCAATTGGTGCTATGGCTGAATCAGTCCTCAATCTGTCGATTCCCGATCGGGAGACATCCCAGCCCTCTGAACGTATCCGCCGCTTGGTGTGGAAAATTGCGATCGCGACATTGCTATTGATGGCAGTGGGCAGTGCAACACGGGTAATGAATGCGGGTTTGGCTTGTCCAGACTGGCCCCTGTGCTATGGTCAGCTCGTGCCAAGCAAGCAGATGAATCTGCAAGTATTTCTAGAGTGGTTTCATCGCCTAGATGCGGCGTTGATTGGTTTGAGCGCGATCGCATTGGCTGGCTTATCTTGGTGGTATCGCCGTGCTTTACCCAACTGGCTACCTTGGGCATCTACATTCGCTCTAGGACTTATTGTGTTCCAGGGAGTTCTAGGTGGTCTAACCGTTACACAACTGCTCAGGTTCGATATCGTCACCGCCCATCTCGGTACAGCGCTATTATTCTTTACCACCTTGCTAGTCATCGGTACGACTCTCATGCCTTATAAAGGTACTGGTGCTGTTGGTAAGTTGCCTTGGGTCGGTTTAACAGCAGCAATTTTGATTTATCTGCAAAGTCTTTTAGGTGGATTAGTCGGTTCGCAATGGGCATTACATCAATGCTTTGGAGCCTCTGAACTTTGCCTTGTAATGAATAGCCATATTGCTGGGGTAGTACCTGCAACCCTAGGAACCTTAGCTGTTGTATTTATGGCATGGCGGACGCCTGCGCTCCATCCCACTCTGCGAAAGCTGGCAAATCTTGCCGGAGGATTGGTGGTTTTACAGATAATTCTAGGAATTGCTACCTTCCGGTTACACCTCCAAGTTGAGCCGCTAACCATTACCCATCAAGCCGTAGGAGCCGCTTTACTAGGCTCGTTGGTCGTCTTTAGCGTTCTAGCATTTCGCGATCGCTCGGCTGTTGATGTAAAAATCTCTACAGCAGAGGCTTCCCCTACTTAAATATCCACAGCGCTGAACTGGGTGATTGTCCGATTGGACGCCCTGCGCGTATTGTTTCAAAAAAAGGAATTGGTGAAGGAATGATAGGGACAAGTCTATCCCGTCAACATGAAAACTTTCTGCAAGTTATTCAAAGCTACTATCAACTGACGAAGCCTCGGATTATCCCACTCCTGTTGATAACCACTGCTGCTGGAATGTGGATGGCATCTGATGGACGAGTAGACCCCTTTTTGCTGCTTGTTACCCTAGTTGGTGGGACTCTAGCTGCGGCTTCTGCCCAGACGCTTAACTGTATTTATGATCGCGATATCGACTACGATATGGAGCGCACGCGCCACCGTCCGATTCCATCGGGTAAGGTGCAGCCTCGCGATGCCTTGTTATTTGCGATCGCATTAGCATTACTTTCGTTTACCCTACTCACCGTCTTCGCGAACCTCCTGAGTGCGCTGCTGGCAATGTCCGGCATCGTCTTTTACATGGTGATCTATACCCACTTACTGAAACGCCATACCACTCAAAATATCGTGATTGGCGGTGCAGCGGGTGCAATTCCGGCGTTAGTGGGTTGGGCAGCCGTTACTGGCAGTTTAAGCTGGGCAGCTTGGGTATTATTTGCCCTGATTTTCCTGTGGACGCCTCCTCACTTCTGGGCATTAGCATTAATGATTCGCGATGACTATGCCAAAGTCGGGATTCCTATGCTGCCTGTTATTGAGGGAGAAGAGTCCACTACTCGACAGATTTGGTATTATACGCTCTCCGTCGTTCCGGCTTCGCTATTGCTGATTTATCCCTTGGGAGAATCAGGGGTATTATATGGTGCGATCGCACTACTTTTGGGAGGCATTTTTCTCAAAAAAGCATGGCAACTCTTGCAAAATCCAACTGATAAGCAACTTGCCCGCTCAATGTTTAAATACTCCATCCTTTACATGATGCTTTTGTGTACGGGCATTGTGGTAGATAGCTTGCCAATCACCCACCATCTGACAGTTGGGTTAACGACAAATCTCCAAACTTTCATAAGTACGCTCTTCAGTTGTACTTAGGAACACGGATTAAATAGCTTATCACTATCCAGAATCTCTGTAGGGGCGACCCATGAGTCGCCCCTACTACCAACTGGATATTAATAGTATTTGTGTTCCTAAGGAAAAAAAGACTTTATACGAAGCGATTAATCGCACTTGCTCTTAGGCTGCCGAATTGGAAGATAAATTAAGAACGCTGTGCCGCAACCCGGTGCTGAAATACACTGCATTTGACCTCGGTGTTTTTCTACCACAATCTGGTAGCTAATAGACAGCCCTAAACCTGTACCGGAACCAACAGGTTTCGTCGTGAAAAACGGCTCAAATAATCTCTGAGATACCTCCTGTGTCATACCAGGTCCGTTGTCGCCAATTAGAACAACCACTTGATTAGAGTCGGGTAAAACCTGTGTGCAAATCCAAATAGTATTGGGATGGTTTCTGATGTCTTCCAGAGAGCGTTCTTTGTGGTACTCATCTATTGCCTCGATCGCATTACTCAGGATATTCATAAATACCTGATTGAGTTGTCCAGGGTAGCACTGTACATTAGGTAGGTTACCGTAGTCTTTGATGACTTGAATATCTGTACACTCTGGTTGTCTAGCTTTCAATCGGTGAGC
>DATNQT010000588.1:0-5119 GCA_036703885.1 Candidatus Sericytochromatia bacterium | reverse complement strand
ATTCATCGTTGACGAACCGGGTATCCGCGAAGAAATTGATTGGAATAGAGTTAATGTTCCCCTTCCTATAGAGAAATTTGACCAGCTCTACAAGCGGATGCTAGCTTACCTTCAAGGCAAAAACCTATATATCTTTGATGGTTATGTCGGTGTAGATCCGAATTACCGACTTGGTGTCAGAATCATTAATGAGCTAGCCTACCAAAATTTATTTGCCCATCAATTGTTCCTCAGACCAACACTAGAGGAACTCCAAACTCATCAGCCTGACTTCACGGTGGTTACTGTTCCAAATTTACATGGAGATGCAGATATTGATGGCATCAACAGTGAAGCCTTTATTGTTATCAGTTTCCAAAAAAGGCTCGTCCTAATTGGCGGAACACACTATGCTGGCGAAATCAAAAAATCTGTGTTCTCATTCATGAATTACTTCATGACGAAACGAAACGTTTTGCCAATGCACTGTGCTGCCAACATGGATGAGGATGGTAATACTGCCTTATTTTTTGGACTCTCTGGCACGGGTAAGACAACACTATCGGCTGACCCTACCCGGCATTTAATTGGGGACGATGAACATGGATGGTCAGATTGTGGAACCTTCAACTTTGAGGGGGGATGTTATGCCAAGACGATTCGCCTATCTAGGAACAACGAACCTCAAATCTGGGATGCGATTCGTTTTGGCGCACTGCTAGAAAACGTGGTTCTGGATGAAGAAACTCGGATACCGGATTATGACGATAGCAGCTTAACGGAGAATACAAGAGTTGCCTATCCGGTGGAATATATCCCTAATTGCGTGATTCCGGGTATCGGCGGTCACCCTAAGACAATTATCTTCCTGACAGCCGATGCGTTTGGAGTGTTGCCACCGATCGCCAAACTAACTCACACTCAGGCAATCTACCACTTCATGTCTGGCTACACCAGCAAGCTAGCTGGTACGGAACGTGGCATTACTGAGCCACAAGCTACCTTCTCATCTTGTTTCGGTCAGCCATTCTTACCCTTATCTGCGACTTTATATGGTGAGATGTTATATGAGAAACTGATCGAACACGACGCCACTGTATACCTGATTAATACTGGCTGGACAGGCGGCTCTTACGGTGTAGGGACGCGCATCAAAATTCACCAGACTCGTGCAATGGTATCGGCAGCTGTTAAGGGTGAATTAGAGCCGGTTAGATTTTATCCTCATCCAATCTTCAAAATTTCAATACCAGAAAGGGTTCCTGGGGTCGAGAGCGAAATCTTGCAACCCCAGAAGACTTGGAGCGATGCGATCGCCTACGATCAACAAGCAAAGGCTCTGGCTCGAAGGTTTGTAGAAAACTTTCAGCAGTTTCATCAAGTTCCCCTGGAAGTTTTGGAAGCGGCTCCAGTGTTTGAATAGCTTTTGTATCGTCTAGCTTAAGAATAGGGGTCAATGGTCAGGTTAAAGAGACTTTCACAAGACTTACGTAGCACCCCTATCTGTATCAATCCATACATTTACTAATTTTTATTATTTTTTAGAAGGGAGAGTAATGGCTAAAATTAAAAAGGCTCCAGTTCACTTCCAAAAGCATAATTAAAATAAATGAACAATAATATTTTTTAAAAGATTCTTTTAATACAATGACTAAAATAGTCTTGACTCAAAACTATACAATCAGAGTTAAATATAAAAAAGCTAGATGCTTAATTTTTCAATAAAGACAGGCAGGAATGGCTCCATCTGAACCTGAAGTAATTGACGTATCACTCGATACCAAACAGCAACACCTAGAGGAATTGCTACAGGAGAGTGAAGAGCGATTTCGCCTAATTGCAGATGCAACTCCCGTGATGATCTGGATGGCTGATTCTGCTCAAAGGTGTGATTACTTCAATTGTGTCTGTCTAGAATTTACTGGCTGTTCTCTAGAACAACTACTAGGTCACGGCTGGACCCAAGCTATCCATCCAGAAGACCAACAGCAGCATCAGACTATTTATGCCAATGCCTTTAACGCCCACGAGAAGTTCCAGATAGAATACCGCTTGCGGCGTGCTAATGGCGAGTATCGCTACGTCTTGGAGACAGGTGTGCCACGGTTCACCTCAAAAGGTAGCTTCGTTGGTTACATTGGCTCCTGCATTGATATTAGCGATCGCAAACAGGTTGAGGAAAAATTAGGGCAAAAAACCGCACAGCAGCTTGAACTCAGGTGTGGAATTGAACAATTACAAAAAGAGATTGCTTATTGCATACAGCGACAAGAGGCACTAGCCAAACAACAACAGCAGCAGCAAGTCATCCTGGATGCAGTACCTGCGATGATTTGGTTGAAAGACACAAAAAATCGTTTCTTACAAGTTAATCAAGCCGTTGTTAAAGGGACAAGTTTGCCAGTCGAAGAAATAGAAGGCAAATTAGCGGAAGAAGTCTACCCGGACGAGGCTGCCAAGTATTATCAAGATGACCTGGAAGTTATTAATTCCGGCTTACCCAAACGAGGGATAATCGAAGTCCTAAAAACAGCAACGGGAGAAAAACGTTGGGTTCAAACGGACAAAATTCCCTGGCGCGATGACGACGGGAAGATTGCGGGAGTGGTAGTTTTTGCTGTAGATGTTACCGAACACCAACTCGCTCAGATGTTACTCAAGGAAAGCTTGTCGCGGTTCGAGCTTGTGGCAACAGCATCCCAGGCGGGTTTGTGGGATGCTTGGATTGTTGCGGATGACCCATCTAATCCAAATAACCCTGTGTATTATTCGCCCCGATTTAAACAATTGCTGGGTTATCAAGACCATGAGTTTGAAAATACATTGGGCAGTTGGGTATCCAAAATCCATCCAGACGATCGCGATCGCGTTTTATGCGCCCTCGCTGCTCACCTACGCAAAAAAGTACCTTACCAGGATATTGAATACCGACTCTTAACCAAACATAGAGAGTATCGTTGGTTCAGCGCCGACGGACAAGCTACCTGGGACAAAGCTGGAAATCCAATTCGGATAGCTGGCTCACTTCGGGATATTACCAAACGCAAACAGGCAGAAGCCGCCTTACAAGAAAGCGAAGAACGATTTCGCGCCATTATTGCTCAGGCAGCAGTTGGCATCAATTTGACCGAGATAAAGGGTTCTTGGCTACTGGTCAATCAAAAATTCTGTGACCTTGTAGGTTATACCCAAGAGGAAATGCTCTCGAAAACCTTCCAGGAAATAACCCACCCGGACGAGCTGGAGGTGAATTTGGAGTACTCTCGCCAGTTGCTAGCCGGGGAAATTCAAACTTACTCAATCGAGAAGCGCTACCTTCACAAAGACGGCTCTCACGTTTGGGCTAACGTTACCGTGTCCTTGGTGCGATCGCTCGAAGGAGAACCGATGTATATGATTGGCATTGTCCAAGACATCCGCGATCGCATTGCCCTAGAAAAAGAATTAGCCTTACGACAAGCTCGGTTTGATGCGTTTTTCACTACTGCACCCGTTGGACTGGAAATCATCGACGACCAGTTGCGCTTTGCCCATATCAACGAAACCTTAGCAGAAATTGATGGTTGTTCTGTAGCAGAGCATCTTGGCAAAACCATCAGCGAAATCGTGCCAGAAATGGCATCAGATTTAGAGGCAATGTGTACACATATTTTGACAACTGGCGAATCTATTCTCAACATTGAAGAGACTGGTGAGACTCCCAAAGCACCTGGAGTTCTACGTCACTGGATGTCTTCTCGCTTTCCCCTCTTGGCAGAGGGTGGCAAACCCATTGCTGTGGGTGGGGTATGCATTGAAATCACTGAGCGCAAGCGAACTGAAGAGGCATTAAAAGCCAGTGAAGCACAACTTCGGCTCGCTCTCAACGCTGCTCAGATGGGAGTGTGGGATTGGAATATCAAAACGGGCCGCATCACTTTTTCCGAGCGGGAGGAGTCGATTTTCGGTTTTGCTCCTGGAGAGTTCGACAGCAGCTACGAAACCTTTTTTAACTCCATCTATCCGGACGATCGCAGCTACATCACAGAGGCAGACCGGAGAACGATTGAAGAAGGAGCCGACTACGACATCGATTATCGCATCATCTGGCCTAATAAGACGGTGCGCTGGATCAGAGAAAAAGGCACTGTCTTGCGGGATGAAACGGGCAAAGCCGTGCGGATGATCGGTATAAGTATAGACATTACCGAGCGCAAGCAAGACGAGGAATCTCTGCGGCAATCAGAGGAGCGCTATCGTAAACTTGCTCAGCAAAAAGACCTGCTCTACCGTATCGCTAACCAAATCCGTAACTCTCTCAATTTAGATACCATTCTGGAAACGGCTGTCACTGAAATCCGCAGTCTGCTTAAGATCGAGCGCTGCCTCTTCATGTGGTATCGTGCCCAAGGTGAGTCAGGAATATGGGAAATAGTGCATGAAGCCAAGCAAGCTGACCTACCAAGCCTCTTGGGTTGCTATCCAGTGGAAAGCCCAAAACTATTAGTTCAGGCAGTTTCAAACCTGGAATTTCGACCTGTAGATGAGGGGCAAAACTTACAAGATCCTGCTATAGGACAATTCTTTCGATCTCTCGGCTACAACTGCGTACTCAACTTACCGATTCAAACCCTATCGGGTCAAGTGGGTGCGGTAGCTTGCGTGAATGGCAATAGCTTGGGTTCTTGGAATATTGAGGAAGTGGAACTGCTTTGTGCCGTTTGCGACCAATTGGCGATCGCTATTAACCAAGCCGAACTTTACGCCCAAAGCCGTACCGCTGCAAGCATTGCAACTGATAAAGCGACTCAGCTAGAACGAGCACTGCACTCCCTGCAACAAACCCAAATCCAACTGATCCAGACTGAAAAGATGTCCAGTCTGGGTCTATTAGTCGCTGGTATTGCTCACGAAATCAACAACCCAGTGTCCTTCATTTATGGCAACGTGAACTACGCCAGTGATTACATCAAAGACTTGCTTAATCTTCTAGAACTTTATCGTGCCACCTATCCCCGACCGGTACCAGAGATTCATGCTTTAGCTCAGTCTATCGACCTCGACTTCCTAGTGGAAGACCTCCCTAAAGTGCTGTTTTCTATGAAAGTTGGTGCTAACCGCATCCGCGATCTCGTCCTTAGCTTACGCAATTTCTCGCGGT
>DATNQT010000587.1:0-4318 GCA_036703885.1 Candidatus Sericytochromatia bacterium | reverse complement strand
TTCGTCCATAGAACGCTGGGGAAGCCCTAGCTTCTTTGCAAGAAGTGCTGCGACAGTAGTTTTACCTGTACGAATGGGACCAATGAGAATGATATCTGAAATCATAAGTCTCCATGTTCTTTGTCAGCTGTTGGCTTAGGGCTAAGATTTTCTACCTTTGAGCAGATAAGTGGTCATCTCTCCCTTACCTTTAACCGAGATGACACCCCGTTCCTCAAACAGAAATTTATCTCGTAATCGCTCGTAAGTTTCTACTGTTACCTGAATCTCTCCAGAAATCCCTAACGATTCCATACGACTGGCAGTATTTACGGTGTCGCCCCACAGATCGTAGCTGAACTTTTTGAGTCCAATCACGCCTGCTACTACTGAACCGGAGTTGATACCAATCCGCATACTGAAGGTTTCGCCTGCATCAGTATTTACCTTAGCAATTACTTGTTGCATATCGAGAGCCATTTGTGCGATCGCATCAGCATGATCGGGTCGAGGTTTTGGCAGCCCAGCAACTACCATATAAGCATCGCCAATTGTCTTGATTTTCTCTATACCATGTTTCTCTGCTAGCTGGTCAAACTCTGAGAAAATCACATTGAGAAACTCAACCAGTTCTTTTGCAGAGCGTCGAGCGGAGAACTCAGTAAAGCCAACCAGATCTGCAAATAAAACGCTTACATCTTCAAAGCTGTCGGCAATCGTGCTTGGCTCTAGTTTCAACTGATCTGCAATTGCCTCCGGCAAAATATTGAGTAGCAATTTCTCCGTTTGTTCCTGTTGAAAACGCAGTGCTTCTTGCGCCACCTTGCGTTCCGTAATATCTGTTTGAATGCCAACAAAATGGGTTAGATTTCCATCAGCATCATAGATGGGTGAAATACTTAACTCGTTCCAGAAGTGGGTTCCATCCTTGCGATAGTTGGATAAAATCACTGTGCAGCCCCTCCCTTCTTGGAGCGCCGCGCGTAATTCATTCAGGGCTGGTTGAGCTGTGTCTTTTCCTTGTAGAAAACGGCAGTTTCGCCCAAGGACTTCCGCCGCCGAGTAACCTGTCATGCGCTCGAACGCTGGATTGATATAGGTCACTGGCATATCAGGCGCTCTGGCATCAGCAATAACAATACCATTGCTACTAGCCGCGATCGCTTGGTTCGATAGTCGCAGTTCTTCCTCTTTTTGCTGGCGCTCCTTAATCTCCTGTTGTAGCCGCAGATTTTGCTCAATTAGGCTACGATTCAGGTTGCGGATGGTTAAATGAGTTGTAATTCGGGCTGTAAGGTCTTCTGGCTGAATCGGTTTGGTGATGTAATCCACCGCCCCTACATTAAAACCTTTGACCTTATCTACCGTCTCGGAGAGAGCCGTCATAAAAATTACCGGAATGTCTTTGCTTGACTCAGTGGCTTTTAACTGACGGCAAGTTTCAAATCCATCTATTCCCGGCATCATCACATCCAAAAGAATGAGATCTGGCTGAGATTCTTCAACTTTCTGGATAGCGCTTTTGCCATCCCTGGCTTCTAAGACAGTAAAATCAGCATCACTTAAAATAAAGAACAGCAACTCCAAATTATTAGGGTTGTCATCAACAATTAAAATGACGCCTTCTTTGTCACTTTTAAGGCTCATTTATAATTCCTTTTATATTTTTTTTTGAGAAACTAACGGATTCTTTTTTCCTAAAGGGCTGAAGTACTCGACATCGCACTTCAGTAGCAAACGGCATAAAATTCTTGCCCGACTGCTCTAGAAAAGCCCCCTGATCAGTAAGTGGGTGTAAGTAAACAGAGGATTTTGTAGGATGGGTATACGCTACCGCTAACCCATGCTAGCGTTGGGTTGAGGCACGAAACTCAATCTACAGAGAATCTTCAGTTTAATTGAACACCGTCTACTTATCATCTATGATAGCCAGCTCCACTTCAACAGAGGAACCCTTCAATGTATCTGATGCCGAATTTACTTAAGTGCTGAGGTGTTCGTTCAGGTGCTGCTCTAGTCGATTTAGTAACGTATCGACATTCTCACCCATTTGCTCAAAGCAAGTGGAGGGTGAGGGTTCCGGTTCAAACTGAATTAGCTTGATTTGATCTTTGCCAATCCCGACGATTAGAACTTCTTGCTCAGGTTTGTGAGCATCCACAATTCCCAAAATTTCCTGAAGCTGGTTTTGGGCTTTGTGATTTAGCTCCTCTATAGCCTTTCTAGGACAGTAGACAAAATGCGGTGTTGGCTCAAGGTCAATTCCTAGAGTATCGTCGCTTTCTCCTCGTTCCAGATATAGCCCCCAAGCCAGTGCCGCTAATTCTTGCTGATTATCTTTAGCGAACTGAGCAAGCTGCCCTTTCCACTTATCTTCTGCCCTTTCCGGCTGGGGTTTCCCGAACATGATCATGGTCTAAATTCTGTCATAGCAAGACCTTTCATTTTATACCGGACTGCACTCGCCAGAGGCTGGAATAAATCCCCTGTTGCTCCAGCAGTTCTTCATGTCGCCCTTGCTCAACTAAATGCCCATGTTCCATGACGTAGATACAATCGGCATTGCGTACCGTGGAAAGACGATGGGCGATCGCAATTGTCGTCCGATTCACAGTAATCTTTTCCAACGAGCGCTGAATCGCCGCTTCCGTCTCATTATCTACCGCAGAGGTCGCCTCATCGAGAATCAAAATCGGTGGATTCTTCAAAACAGCCCGTGCGATCGCAATTCGTTGTCGTTGTCCTCCCGATAACTTCTGCCCCCGCTCACCCACAATCGTGTCATAGCCCTGAGGGAGTTGCATGATAAAGTCATGGGCTTCCCCAATCTTCGCTGCTTCTATGATTTCTGCTAGTGTTCCATCAAACGTACCGTAGGTAATATTCTCCGCAACCGTGCCATGAAATAAGAAAACATCCTGGCTAACTAAGCCAATGCAGGCACGTAAATCCTTTAACTTCAGTTGCCGCAGTTCAATGCCATCAAGGGTAATAGTACCCCCTTGTATTTCATATAACCTCAGTAACAACTTAACCAAAGTGCTTTTGCCAGAACCCGTGGAACCGACAATGGCGATCGTTTTCCCAGCAGGAATATTTAGGAAGAGATTCTGAATGACTGGAGTGCGCCCGTTGTAGGCAAAGGTAACATCCCGCAATTCCAAATGCCCTTTGACCTTATCGACAGGTAAGGATATATCTCCAGAGTGCATCTCAATGGGAGTATCGAGCAAATTCATCACTCGATTTGTGGAAGCCATTGCCCGTTGATACTGATCGAGGGTTTCTCCCAGCCGCGTTAAGGGCCAGAGTAACCGCTGTGTCAGGAATACCAGCACGCTATAAGTTCCCACCGATAGCGTCCCCGCCACCGCTTCCATGCCACCATAAAGCAAAAGCGCACTAAAGCCTAACAAGATAATCATCCGAATTAAGGGGACGAAGGCAGCACTCAGAGCGATCGCGCGGCGGTTGCTTTGTCGATAGGCTTGGCTTTCTGCCGCAATCCGTCCTACCTCATACTCTTCTGCGGTAAAGCTTTTAATCGTCGTCATCCCCGTCAGATTATTCGCCAGTTGCCCATTGAGCAAACCGACGTTCTCCCGCACTTGGGCATAACGGGGGGCAAGGCGACGCTGAAAAACTATCGAACCCCAGAGAATAAATGGCATCGGTAACATTGCCATCCAAGCGACGCTAGGAGCAAGGATAAAGAAAGCCCCTCCAATCACTACCACTGTTGTCGCTACTTGGAGAACTTCATTAGCGCCATCATTCAAAAACCGTTCCAGTTGATTAATGTCATCGCTGAGGATAGACATCAAACCGCCCGTGCTGCGCTCTTCAAAATAAGCCAATTCCAATTCTTGTAGATGGCTGTAGGTATCGATACGCAAATCGTGTTGAATAGACTGGGCAAGATTTCGCCACAGCCAAGCATAGGCATACTCAAAGATCGATTCGAGTCCCCAGATGATGAAGCTGAGGAAGGTTAGTACCAACAGTTGCCCGAAGACATCTCTTACTCCCAACTGAGCAATTAGGGAATCTTCTTTCTTTACCACCACATCTACCGCTGCACCGATTAAGGCGGGTGGGGCTAAGTCAAAGATTTTATTGAGGATGGAACACGCGATCGCTTGCCATATTCTCAGGCGATAGTTGTGCCCATAATCGATCAGACGCTTTAAGGGATGCGCTGTACGTGGCAGAGGTTTCTTAGTTTTAAATTGATGCGTTGGCTTCTGGAATCGTGAATTTGACACGCCACTCAACCCTGAATAATACAGATTACCCTATTGCATTTAGCTGCAAAGCTAAACAAATTTTAAATAGTAAA
>DATNQT010000586.1:0-11553 GCA_036703885.1 Candidatus Sericytochromatia bacterium | reverse complement strand
GTAAGAGTCAGCAGTATCAATGAGGGTTACTCCTCGGTCGATCGCCCTATGGATAACGTTAATCGCTTGTGACTCTGGTGGTCTACTACTCAAGGACATCGGCATTCCACCGAGTCCGATCGCACTGATGGTAACACCTGTGTTGCCAAGCTGTTTCGTCTCCATTGGTTTAACCTCAATGCGTATTTTTCTTACAATTCATTTAATGGCACAAAGCAAGTGAGTAATCTTCCGTCTGATGGTGAGTAAATTATTCATGATTGGAGCTTCTCTATCAGCCTTTAAAGCGATCGCCTAGCGTTTTTAGGCTAGATCTATCTATATAGGGAGTCTGGAGTTTTCATCAGGTTCTTTTGACTGGCTTTAGCTGGAGGCGCTGGTGTAGAAACGCAGCGCAAATCGCCAAAAAATTACAGATGCCAGTAGTAACCCCAGCGCTAAAACTCCAGCACCCACCACCCAGACAACGGGGCTGCGACCGAGCATCGCTTCAGCGGGTACAGTAGTCAGAAATGCCACTGGCACCACAAAGGTAAAGAAGAATCGGTAAGCGGCAGGATAGGCTACCATTGGGAATCGACCCGCTTCCATCAGACCTCTGAGTACTTCAGTAACGTTGTAGATTTTGACGAACCAAATGCTAGTGGCTCCCAGCATGAACCAGAGACTGTAAAGGCTGACAATCCCAAAAAAGATGGGGACGGCACTAAGGAGGTACTTATTAATTCCCAAACCAAGGCGTCCACCTGCATAGGCAATAAGGACGCATCCAAAGATTAAATCCGGCATTCCCCAGGGTGAGATGGTGCGAGAGGAAAGCCAGAACTGACTCCCAATCGGTTTGAGGAGTACAAAGTCTAATGTCCCCTCTTGGACTTGCTGGACAATGCGATTCAGGTTGGGGACAAGAAAGGTTGCAGAAAAGCCTTGAAGTAGCGTGAAGATACCGAGGAGAACCAGTGCTTCTTCCCAGTTCCAGCCTTGAAAGGTGTAGCCAGTACGGTAGAACAAAAATAGGCTAAACAGACTGCCTATAAGGTTTCCCAGGCTGCTTAAGGAGGCGATCGCAAAGTTGAGCCGATATTCGAGTTCAGCTGCGATCGCAGTACTCCAGAACAGCTTCAATACATACAAATATTTTTTCATTTTTCTCTATTGTGTTTGTAATCACTGCTTGCTCAAGAGCGTTGAGTTTTAGTTAAGGGTGGCATTTTTCAAAATATGGAGCTACACGGCGAACAGATTACTGGGGGAGTGAAGTTAGGGCACGGGCTGACATTCAGAGTTATCCTTCCTGTAGGTAGTGAGGTTCAATCTTACACAGATGAAGAATATTCTTGTAATTGAAGACGAGAAGTTTATCCGAGAAAACCTGCTCGAACTCCTTGAGATTGAAGGTTACACGGCTATAGGTGCTGAGAATGGCATGGTTGGCGTACACTTGGCAAAAGAAAACCAGCCGGATCTAGTTCTGTGCGACGTGATGATGCCTGAACTCGATGGTTATGGCGTATTTAATGCATTGCGTCAAGATCCCGTCACTGCCACGATTCCGTTTATATTTCTCACGGCTAGCGCCGATCGCAGCAATCTTCAAAAAATTAGAGAACTGGGGTTTAATGACTATATCCTCAAGCCTTTTCATGTCGATAAATTTTTGGAGACGATCGCGAAGCGCTTCCTTTAAGGTATCTCGTACTTCCAAGAGTCTCAACAGCCAATTAAACTTTAGCCAATTAAACTTTGACCTCAACCGAATCAAGATTTTTAGGTCAACCTGAGGATAGATGGCTCTATGCGAGGTGTTTACTAAAGTAATCAATAGAGAGGTTTTGACATTTCTATTGAGACTTTAGTAGTAGAGCAAGTAATGAATTCCTGGCGTGATCGCATTAATAAACTTGGAGGTCGAACTCGATTTGCAGTCTGTCGTCTATTCATCCATTTAGCTGGTGAAGAAGTTGCTCCTCTATTAGGAGTTCTCAATCGTGCTGGACGGCAGGCAGTGGACGCAGAAGGTGACCTTGAGGTTTTAGGAGAAGGACTGGTTGAAATTTGCCAAAACATTCTACAGTTAGATGTTTATTGGCAATCAGCCGCTAATGAAGGAAATGTGTTCTGGAATGAAGGGGAAGCTGGAGACTACGTAACAGAATTGTTTACTGACTCCGCCCAACGCTACCTCAGTGAACCCGATTTTAGCCAAATCCCTCCTAAGAAAGATGCACCTTTATCGTTACCAATTACTCGCAACCTAATTGTGATGATTACGGTAGCTTATGAGGGAGAAGTTCCAGAACTAGAAACCGATCTTGCTAACTTAGATGCCCTGAAAGTAGGATTAAAAGCTTTAATTAACCTTCATTACCAAGGCAAATTGCAAGCTATTCAAGTTCACTTTTCTCCAGCTCAGTTGGGTGATGAACTTACAAATGATCAGTTGTTGCTCAATTTTCCCGAACTAATTCCTCTCTAGGAAGGTTAAGCCCTTAAAGACTGGCTTGATTTAGCTACCCACTCCTGACCCGTTAGGTTGCTGATATTTGTACCACCTTTCTTAAAAATTCGGGTAATCCGTTCCGAGTTGGGGTAGTAAACCCGCAGAATCAGTAATAGCAAAAAGCTATCTTTAAATTCTCATAATTCTTTAGTAATTATATGATGCGCAAGATAACCATCCTGTTAATATCTCTGAGTTTATGTTGGACTACCTTGGCGTGTAGTTCTCCTGATTCAACGCAAGCTTACCGCAATCCCAATAACACCTCGTCTACTCGTAGCCGCCCTGCTTCTGCCCAATTGAGTGAAGGGCAATATCCAGTCCAACAGGCGACCTACGATGACATGAATGGAGAGTACACCTTGATGTTGCTCAATACACAAGCTGGTGCTCCTCCAGTTTATAGAACCACTGACTTACAAATGGCTCGTCTGACTGATGAAGAAATCAAAGCGGGAAAGAAGAGTTATCTGAATGTTAATGGGGGTCAGACATCTTTGCATCTGACCGAGGACTTCAAGATTGAATACGTCCATAACGTCACTCAAAATCAGACTAATCCTCAAACAGGTCAACAAGAAACGGTTGTCGTGCGTCAGCAATCGGGCTTCTGGGCACCTTTTGCAGGGGCAGTAGCCGGACAAGCTTTGGGTAGTCTATTATTTAGACCTCAGTACTATGTACCTCCCGTCTATCAGCCTGGGGGATTTATGAGAGGTTATGGTGGATATGGCAGCAGCTACAGTCAAGCTGTTGATCGATACCAAACCCGCTATCAAGCACCGCCACCTGCGGTGAGAAATAGTCAAACCTTCAGAACAACAGGTCGCTTAAGATCGCCGAACTCTAATTCCTACAATCAACCCAGAACAGCGCCTCGGACATCCACAAATAGTAATCGCTCTACAGGGTCGGGTTATGGCTCAAGTAAGCTACGGCAGTCTAATAGATCGTATCCATCGAGTACGAAGCGCCCAAGTAGTTTCGGTAGTGGAGGACAATCGCGACGCCCTTCAAGTTTTGGCAGCAGACGGCGTTAAATGCCAGGGACTAGGGAAGGGTGAACGGACCTAATCCTCAAATATGGGTTTTAACATACTCCACCTGTGCAATAGGCACAGGTGGATTCTTTCTTTAAAGGTTTAAAGATGACAACAGGTTATCATTAACGCGGCACAAGTCCTCCCTCAACCCTACTTTTACCAACGCCATAGTAATGTCTCGACCAACTTTGTATATTGCCGTCACTAACCACGGTTTTGGTCATGCTGTACGCGCCTCCTCTGTTGCGGCGGCTATTCAACAAATGTGTCCGGAAATTCTGCTAATTTTGGTAACAACTGCACCGCGCTGGTTGTTGGAAACTTATATTCCAGGAGATTTTATTCATCGCCCCCGTGCCCTTGATGTTGGTGTCATTCAAAGCGACAGCTTGACGATGGATAAAGAGGCGACGTTGGAGAAGTTGCGGCAAATTCGTGCTAGTACGCGCTCAATCGTGGCGGGTGAAGTTAACTTTATCCGCACTAACCAAATCGGGCTAGTTTTGGCAGATATTCCACCATTAGCAACAGCGATCGCTTCATCGGCTAAGATACCTTGTTGGATGCTGAGTAACTTTGGCTGGGATTTTATCTACCGAGACTGGGGAGGAGAATTTGTTGAGATTGCAGATTGGATTAGTGAGTGTTATGGAAAATGCGATCGCTTATTTCGCCTCCCCTTACACGAATCGATGAGTGCCTTCCCGACGGTTACCGATGTTGGGTTAACAGGTGGGACGCCACGCTACACTTCAGAACAGTTGCGGGAAATGTTTGGTCTAAGTACACCTCCGGATAAAACCGTTTTACTCACCTTTGGCGGCTTGAATCTCCTGGACATTCCCTACAACACCCTAAGTCAGTTTCCTGACTGGCATTTCATCACATTTGACGACGCCGCCCCGCATTTGCCGAATCTATTAAAAGTTTCTGGGAAAGACTATCGACCTGTAGAATTTATGCCATTATGCGGTCGAGTCGTTTCTAAACCAGGGTACAGTACCTTTGCTGAAGCCTTACGTCTCGATATCCCAATTGTTTCCCTAACCCGTGAGGGCTTTGCTGAGTCGTCCTTACTGCTAGAAGGTATTCAGAATTACGCTTACCATCAAATTGTGACCCCAGCAGAATTTTTCGAGGGGAACTGGGAGTTTCTGCGCCATTCTCTGGAACCGCCTAAGCAATCTCAACGACTAGCAAAGGATGGCACAGAAGCGATCGCCCAAACCATCATTCAGTATTTTCAAGATCTACCCCAGCAATGACAGCCGCCGTGGATTCCCTTTTAGAACCGCTAGATAATATACCAGAAACCTCAAACCCATCAGAATATTCCCTTATAGAGCCGTTACACAACCCCCAAGAGACGCCAAAAACGACAGAAACACGAGAAATTCGCTCTTCCTCAACCACCTTAGAATTGGCAGCCAGAGATGTTCGGATGGTACTCGATCAACAAAGGGAGCGAACTCAAACCCTAACAACGAAGCTGAATATCCTGTTTGTTACCAACGGCGCTCTTTTAACGAGTTTAATTATCTCTCGGCTATTATTTATTCCCAGCCCTTTGAGCATTGCAGAGATTCTAGGATTTCTGATAAATTTCACTCTACTGATTAACGCTTTTTTACCTCGTCAGGAGGCAGTCAGTCCTAATTTAGAAGATACAAAATTTCTAGAACGCTACCTGGTGCTGCCTCCTGAGGAGTATCAATTGCAAATGCTGGTCAATCTGACCCAAACCTATAATGCAAACAGACAACGACTGGAGGATGTGTCTTTATCATTAAAGTATTCTGCCTACGTCACTTGGGTCATTGCCTTAATTCTCCTAACGCACGTAGTAGCAGCTTTTTTTGTCCAAGGAATTGAACTGAAGTAGATTTGGCTAGACTCAAACTATGAATACCAAGCAAGATCTAACTATCGCTTCTGGAGAACATTTGACACTACCGGAACCCGACCCCGACAATATCACTGTTCTGACGCGCAACCTTCCCAATAAGCCGATTTTGCCGTGGAATCATTACGATTCCCCTTGGCAAGAGGCTCAAGAAGAGGACGCGATCGCATCAGAAACGGCTAATCAGGCAGATGAACCGAATGATAATATCGAGGACGCTGCACCTGAGTCAGTAGAAGCCCAGAATCTAGACGAAAAAGAAAGTGCTGATCAGGTTGATGAGCTAGACGACCATCAATTAGTAGCCGTAACTGAGCAACACTTACAACCCACCCTTGAGGAACTGCACCAGCTAGGCTAGATAGTAGTACCCAACCTCTCAAGGAGCAACGTTTCGCCCCATTTCAACTCATTTATGACTCAATATCAACAGCTACTTAAAATCGAGACGACTGGCAAATCATTGGCGAGAATTACCCAGAAGGTGCAATCTGTTGTTGCTGAGTCCGGCATTGATACTGGACTTTGTACGATTTTCTTGCGTCATACCTCAGCTAGCCTGCTGATTCAGGAAAATGCCGACCCAGATGTTCTTAAAGATTTATCTAACTTCTTTGCCAAATTAGTGCCTGAAGACGGCAAGAGCTATATTCACAGTGCGGAAGGGCCTGATGATATGCCAGCACATATCAGGACTGCTCTGACTAAGACATCGGAACAGATTCCTATTGCACGGGGAAGATTATTATTGGGAACATGGCAGGGAATTTATGTTTGGGAACATCGGCAGCACAGTCATTCTCGTGAAGTTGTCGTTCACATCAGCGGTAATTAAATAGTCTAGTACCGCTCCCTTGGAAGTCAAAAGCGACCAATCCTTTACTCGTAATGCGTTCAATCTCTTGTAAGCTGGTTAATTATTTCTGCCAACCTGCGCTAGATACTCAGGGAACCCGACTATTTGAATTCAAAATTCAAAGATCAAACTTTATATTGTCGTAGCGATCGCCATTTTTGAGTTTAATTTTACTGATCCTTATTTACAACCATCTCTATAACTTCAATAAAAGAAGAGAAGAATTGTATCTATTGTGAGTTTATTGTGAGTTCTATGCATCTTCCGGAAACCACTGCCTATGTCAGGATTACGCAGCACTCTTGGCAACAGGGCAAGATGGAAGGCGAAGTTCAAGCGGCAGAATACAAGTGGCAGTTTCAGTGGTGTTTCCGGAATGGTCAGTTGTCAGTCAGACCTTCATTAGGACGCGCCTTAATTCAAGAACCACTCGGTCGATTTTTAGAGCGCTGCGATTACCAGCTAGAACCGGGAGGAGATTATGCCTTTACGATTCGAGCAGAGCTTTGATTAGGGGACAAGGAGGCTTTGACAATGCGCTCCCTTGCCTACCCAATTCCCTACTCCCTACTCCCTACTCCCAAATAGCGCTCAATGAGCAGGATAGCAACAATATCATCGATAGGTCGAGGGGCTTCCCGCAGTCCTTTGGGGATGAGGCGTTGGATACCTTGGGGAGGGTACATTTGCCAATAGCGATCGCGTGCTTCCAAACTGCTGTAGCGTTCATCTACCAAGACAATTGGCACTGACACCTCTAAATCCTGGCTGATTCTTTGTTTCCAGTTTTTGGCAGTGGTTTGATCGCCCATGACGATGGTTTCAATCGCAAACTGTTGACACAATTGTTGCAGGGTGGCGATCGCCTCTTGTGAGGATACCACCTGATGGTAGAGCAGTTGCCGCTCCTTCCCTACCACCGCCAAACCACATTTATCCCGCCCAGGATCGAAGCCTAAAATCATCTCAAGTAGTAATTAGGATTTAAAAACAACTTGTCCCTTTTGAATCGCAACTAACTGCATTTTTAAAGGACCAGCCGTAGAAGTATTCTCTTGGGCGATCACTCTTACATCCACGGGTTGATCGTACTGATCCAGCTGTTCGATGAAGCGAATAACTGTAGCAATGCGACCATCTCCAACCTGAACTGTACCCAATATACCAGCGCGGCGCGCACGAAACTGGGCAGCTGAGAGCAACTGGTCGAGCCGTTGTCGAATTTCCTCATTAGTCATGGTTGAAGCATCGGTAGAGATTGTGGCAAGGACATCACCTGCCTGATAGACAACTTGATTAAGTGCCGCATCTGCAAAAACTTGTATCTGCTTTTCGCCCTCAACATAGTTACCCGCTGATAAGATCCGCACTACATAGTCTTTACCATCTTTAATTTGGTTAATTAACTGCTCGACCTGGGTGTTGGGAATCTGCACCAGTGGTTCAGCGGAATCTTTTTGATTCTGGCGAGTAGTTTCAACCGCCGTCCGATTCGCTTCTCGCAATAGCTGCTCAACTGCCTGACTTGCAGCAGAGGGGTCAACAATGCGCAAAACAGCAAAGGCAAGAACTTGACCGCGAACTAGGGCGACATTACCCTGACGCAGCGCTTGATAATTTTGATAATACTGTTCTAGTGTCTCTACTTGCCGTCCTAAAAAAGCCACTTGTTTGTCTTTTTCGTCAATTTGTTTGTCTTTTTCTTCAATTTGTTGGGTTTTTAGAGTGAGTTGACTTTCCCGTTGTGTGAGTTCTTGTTCGAGTTGTTGGCGACGAATTTCCCGTTGAGCGATCGCCTCTTTGAATTGTCGTTCAAGTTCTATAAGACGCTCTTCACTCTGGGCGATCGCTTGACCTTTCTCTTGTAGTTCCTGATTGCGTTCCGTAATCGTTTGGTTTTTCTCTTGCAGTTCCCGCTCTCGTTCTCGAATAGTTTGACCTCGCTTGGCAACTTCTTCGTCCCGTTGAGCCACTGATTCTCTTAATTGAGTAACTTGGCTATTCAGTTGAGTAACTTGGCTATTCAGTTGAGCAATTTGCTCATTTAGTTGCTGCCTTTGCTGGAACAACTGTTGGCGTTCTGCTAAAAGTGACTTAATTTCTGAACGCAAAACTGAAGCCTGCTGAGATACGTTCTTCAGTTGAGTTTGAGCTTGTTGAAAATTTCGATTAGTCAGATTAAGACGCTGCTGCGCGTCAGCTTGATCAGTTCTAGTTTTAGCTAACTCTTGCTCTACTTGACTTTTTTGATTATTAATTTTTTCAATATCAGCACGGGCAAGTCTCAGTTTTCGTTTAATACTATCTAGTTCAAAAATCCCATCTCGTAGCGAGCTGCTTGACGCAAACAAAATCCCCAACGTTGAGGCAGAAATCAAGCTTCCTGTGACAATTGTGACAACAGTAGCGGTATTGCGGGGACGGAGATTAAATAAACTCAGCCGCGCCTTGCCTACTTTCGTACCAATGCGATCGCCCGCCGTCGCGAGGACGCCTCCTAACACCAACATTGCCACGATCAGGATGTAACCACTGGTCATCGCCTACGCTCAGTCTGTCCAGATACAGCCTATCTTATGCGTGGGTGTGGGGCGCTCTATCAAGTTTGTGTTTTTTTATCCTTAGTCATCAGTCATTAGTCTTTAAACCAATGACCAATGACCCATAACTACTTAGGTGAACTGCTGACTCAAAGCAACTGGGTTGTGGACAGTAATTTTCTTCTTGTGAATGGCAATCATTTTTTCTGAGCGCAGGTCTCCTAATAAACGGGTGACCGTGACACGGGTTGAGCCGATTGCTTCAGCGATCGCTTGGTGAGAAAGTTTCAGGTCAATCGTAATCCCATCCGCCGTAGGCACTCCAAAGTCGCGGCACAGAATTAACAAGAAGCTGACTAATCGAGAACCCATGTCTCGGTGAGCCAAGGTTTCAATCATCATTTCTGTTTGTAAGATTCGAGATGATAGACCCCGTAACATCAACATCGATAGATCTGGATTGTCCTTGAGTGATTGCTCTACCTGGTCAATTGGCGCGGAGAGTAACTCCACCGGGGTAAAGGCGACGGCGTGGTAGAAGCGATCGGAACGGTGTCCTGTAATCAGCGACAGAACCCCAAAAACACTGTTTTCTCGCAACAAGGCTACAGTAATTTCTTCACCTGCCTCATAAACCCTCGAAAGTTTTACGGCACCTTTCATCAAAAAGTAAACTCGTTCGGCGGGATCTCCTGGGAAAAAAATCGTTTTCCCCCGCTCAAATGCTTCAACGACCGGTGGAAATGCTCCACCGCCCATCTGACGGAACACAGCTGCTAGCGGTCTATTTTGCATCACGACGACCATATCTATTGCTCTCTTGCCAACGCCCTGGCGACTTGGGTGCTAATCAATGCCGGTGAAGCTTGAGACTCACGAACCGGCTGTAAGAAGTTCCTGAATGTATTCAAGAATACTTAATCTGAGTCCAAGATAGTTTTTTGTACAATGTGATACATAATTTGCTTAGGTTTCCCTGAGCAATTGACTTGTCAAGTTAAAACTAGCCTTTTGCGGTCATAATACACGGTCATACACCGTATGATTGCACTTGACGGCTACGCTTTATGCAATCATCTATTTGCATTTAAGATAGAATACTATGCTTAATTTGACTGGAAAGAACGCTCTTGTCACTGGTATTGCCAACAATCGCTCAATCGCTTGGGGGATTGCCCAACAACTGCACAAAGCTGGAGCGAATTTGGGTGTTACTTATTTGCCCGATGAGAAGGGTCGTTTCGAGAAAAAAGTCAAAGAACTGGTAGAACCTCTAGAACCCAGTATCTTTTTGCCCTGTAATGTCCAAGACGATGCCCAAATTCAGGAAACTTTCGAGGCGATCGCTAAACAGTGGGGCAAACTCGACATCCTGATTCATTGTCTTGCCTTTGCCAGTAAGGACGATTTAACCGGGGAGTTCAGCAAGACTTCTCGCCAAGGCTTTAGCCAAGCCTTAGAAATTAGCACCTACTCCCTAACTCAACTGGCAGGGGCAGCTAAACCCTTGATGACAGAAGGGGGAAGTATCGTGACCCTGACTTACCTAGGAGGTGTTAAGGTAATTCCCAACTATAACGTCATGGGAATTGCCAAAGCGGGGCTGGAAATGAGTGTCCGTTACCTAGCATCTGAATTGGGTCCGAACAATATTCGAGTCAATGCGATCTCCGCAGGCCCAATCCGTACCTTAGCCTCCTCAGCCGTTGGTGGCATCCTCGATATGATTCATCATGTGGAGGAAGTTGCCCCATTGCGACGTACCGTTACTCAGCTAGAAGTCGGCAATGCGGCAGCCTTTTTGTGTAGTGACCTAGCCAGTGGCATTACAGGTCAGATTTTATATGTAGACGCGGGTTACGAAATAATGGGGATGTAGAGCCTAGTAATACAACGAGACTTCGCCGGGGTGAGGAAGTAGCGCCAACTGGCGTAGGCGATGAAGTGGCTCAATGAAACAGTGGATGTGCGATCGCCAACAAGGGGAACTGGCTGTTGTGAAAAACGCCCTAAGCCAGTGTTAGAGCCTCTCTTTAAGTAGGTGTCAGTCAAGCATTCAATCGTGCCTCACCTTCACCTTACGGCTTACCGGAACACACATCGGTGTTCCGGCTACTGGGTCTTGCATAATATGAGACTCCAAGCCAAAAACCTCGCGCACCATCACCTCTGTCATAACTTGCATTGGTACACCTTGTGCATAAACTTGACCTTGTCGCACAGCTACTAAATGATCGGCGTAGCGGCACGCCTGGTTCAGGTCATGCAGTACCATTACAATCGTCCGCCTCTTGCTCTGATTTAACTCGTAAAGCAAATCCAACACCTCAACTTGATGCGCCAAGTCCAAGAACGTCGTCGGTTCATCCAGTAGCAAAATCTCAGTATCCTGAGCTAATGCCATTGCAATCCAAGCACGCTGCCGCTGTCCACCGGATAGGGTATCCAGTCCTCGGTCTGCTAAATGGATCATCCCCGTGGTCACCAATGCTTGCTCTACCAGTAGTTCATCGTCTTTAGACCACTGCTGCAACCAGTTTTGGTAGGGATAACGACCCATCGCCACCAAGTCTCGCACCGTTAACCCTTCCGGAGCAACGGGGCCTTGAGGCAAAATTCCCAATCGTTTGGCTACCGCTTTTGTAGATAACTTGAAAATGTCAGCACTATCCAGGTAAACTTTGCCAGCACGAGGTTTCAGCAATCTCGCT
>DATNQT010000585.1:0-25050 GCA_036703885.1 Candidatus Sericytochromatia bacterium | reverse complement strand
TCGCTAGCTACCAAAGTCCATTTTGCCTGCATTAACTTTTGATAAGTTGCCCATCCCTTGGAACCTTTGGGAATGTTGTAGTCGGGAACTTTATACTGGGGAAACGCAGTGTAGGGTTGCCAAGGTTGGCTTGGGTTGGTTCGTAAGTGTAAGACTTTTTCTCCATTAGAACCCAAGGCAGGTAACCAGCACATTTGTCCGAGCATAGTGAACTCCTCAAATTAATGAACAACAGGATTTCTCGTTAATCAACCCTCTTAAAACTTCCTCTAATTCTAAAAATTTCAAGAATTTCTCAAGAAGCTTATTATTATTTAAGCTAAGAAAA
This sequence comes from Candidatus Sericytochromatia bacterium, assembly GCA_036703885.1. Lineage (GTDB taxonomy): Bacteria > Cyanobacteriota > Cyanobacteriia > Cyanobacteriales > Coleofasciculaceae > CADCTM01. Next base: position 24,722 of record DATNQT010000585.1, on the reverse strand, counting down.
AATCAGACTGGCTCATCCCATAGAGTTACTTTAGGTAAAAGCTCACATACCTAAAGTAGTACCTTCTTATATGTTTTTGTATAGTTAAATACTAAATATATTGACAGCTCAAAAAAACTTTAAAAGGAGGCTGATAAACTAGAAAAACTTATAGCTAACCCAAGTAAAAGTTAATTGAGATGTCATTTAACAGGTTAAACCGTAACCTATTAGACAGTAAATTTATATAGAAATCATTAAACCTATTTCCTAAATAAAGAAAACCCATCCCCCTTAACAAAACTGTTTGGGACGGATTTCCTGAATTGCTAGAGCGATATTTTAGGATTTTGAGAGTTCGTTCAAGCCAGTAACTGATAAACTCGGATATCGGGTTCAGCAGCTATTAATCCATTTAACTGAGACTGTGCTTCTGCAATATGTGCCGAAGCTAGATGAGCATCTAGTAAAGCTTGACTTTCCCATTCTTCAACAAAGGTGAAATCAGTTGTGTCTTTTTGATTGTGCAAAAGTTCGTAGGTTATGCAGCCATCCTCTTGGCGCGTCGCCTTAACCAGTTTAGTTAAAACAGATTGGACTTCCTCTACTTTGCCTGGGAGTGCAATTACTCGCGCTACTACCCTAATTGTGGTTTTAGACATAGCCTTGATACATCATTTTCATCAAAATATATAGTAAGTTTTTAAGGACGTTCAAAATCTACTATCAGTTCAAGGCTTTGCTCATCCTCCCACATTTCATCTATAAAGTGCCTAGTCTCTTCACTGATGCGGCTTGACGATTGCATGAAGGCTTCGTAAGCTTGCTCTAAGCTATTGGCTCGAACGTACTGATAGAGATATACCTCATTACCAGAGCGTTCAAGGAACAGTGATTCCACACGGATACCTTCGGCATCGAGCAGCTCTGCAACTTCCTCGTGGCGCTCCTTAAGTGAGTGTAGCCAGCGCACTGCCTCCTCAACTTTATCCCTGCGAAATCGAATTTTTATGCACTGAATCTCTGTCATTTTTTTCCGGCTTCCTGCAAAGTTACGCTTACCACTACACCAAAATGAATAGTTAGTCTCAACTACCCACTACGTTAAGGGGACATCAAATGCTAATCAAAGAAATTAAGCCTCATATAGTTATCCATAAAATTCTTATAAAAATCTACCAGATAACTGGAAAAAACAAAGTCATAATCTGCTTTCTGCTTTCTCTAACTCTTATCATCAGTAGCGCCTCAGCTCAAAATCCACTTTTATATAACCCAAAGGATATCTTTCATCCGGTTATCTCTCAAAATGGCATGGTTGCTTCTCAGGAACACTATGCTACCGAAGCAGGTTTAGCTGTTTTAAAAGAGGGGGGGAACGCCGTTGATGCGGCTGTGACAATTGGCTTTACACTCGCCGTTACACTGCCGGAAGCTGGCAATCTTGGCGGTGGTGGCTTTATGCTCGTACATCAGGCAAAAGATAACCAAATTGCTATTGATTATCGGGAAAAAGCACCTAAAGCTGCTACCCGTGATATGTTTTTGAATGCCAATGGTGAAGTCGATCCAAAAAAGTCTCGGTACAGCTATTTAGCGGTTGGCGTTCCAGGCACGGTAGCTGGGTTAACAATGGCGTTGGAAAAATATGGAACTATTTCTCTTCAACGCGCCTTAAAACCTGCTATTGAATTAGCAGAAAATGGCTTTCCTGTTGATGAAGATTTGCATAGTTCTCTCATTGCTGTCAAAAAGCGAATGCAAGCTTCGAGGGCGAGTATGGATATCTTTTACAAGCCAGGAGGGGTTCCTTATGAAGTGGGGGAAATCCTGGTACAAAAGGATTTAGCAAAGAGTTTGAGGCTGATTGTTCAAGAGGGATCTAAAGCTTTTTATCAAGGTGCGATCGCTTCTGCCATTGCTACTGATATGCAAGCCAATGGTGGCTTAATTACTAAAGAAGATTTAGCCGCCTATAAACCCGTAATCCGAAAACCGATTCGGGGTACTTATCGAGGATATGACATTGTTTCTATGCCACTTCCCAGTTCCGGTGGCGTCCATTTAGTTCAGATGTTAAATCTTTTAGAAGGATTTCCCCTTGCCGAGCTTGGACATAACACTGCCCAAACTATTCATTTGATGGCAGAAAGCATGAAGCTTGCTTATGCTGACCGTTCTAAGTTTTTAGGAGATTCTGACTTTGTACCCGTTCCCGTTGCAGGCTTAATTTCAAAAAGCTATGCCAACGAACTGCGCCGTAAAATCAACCTAAATAGAGCAACTTCTAGTTCTCAAATCGCTCCAGGAAATCCAAATCAGTTTGCTGAAAGTACCAACACCACCCATTATTCGGTGATGGATAAGTATGGTAATGCCGTTGCCAATACTTATACCTTAAACTTACCGTATGGTACAAGCTTGACAGCCGCCGGAACAGGCATCTTGCTCAATAATGAAATGGATGATTTTTCAGCTAAACCAGGTGTGCCTAATGCTTTTGGATTAGTTGGGGGAGAGTTTAATGCCATTGAACCAGAAAAAAGAATGCTGAGTTCGATGACACCAACTATTGTTATGAAAGATAGCCAACCTTATCTGGTAACGGGAAGTCCGGGTGGAAGTCAGATTATTACGTCAGTTTTGCAAGTGATTTTAAATGCGATCGATCATAAAATGAATATTGCTGCTGCTACTAACGCGATGCGGATACATCATCAATGGCTACCGGATGAGTTACGAGTAGAACAGGGTTTGAATGGTGACACAATTCAGCTTTTAACTGAAAAAGGACATAAAGTTGTCGTTAAAGAGGCGATGGGTAGCACCCAAAGCATTATGCGTGTTGGAAATTCGTTTCAAGGAGCTTCTGACCCTCGTAGACGAGGTGCTTTAACTTTGGGATATTAATGGCAAGAAAATCAGTTAAATACAGAATCAAATAAACTAATCCTGAATTCTGTGCCTCGACTTCGATCAATTTCGATACTACCATTGAGCTGTTGAACCAGAGCATGGATTAGCTGAAACCCTACAGATTTTGCCTGATGTAGATTTGGAAGTTCGGGTAACTTGATGCCATCATTTCCAACAACTAGCCGTAATTGATATGTGCTTTGCTCTGGAGTTACCTCGCCCACTGAGTTAAGTTCAACCCAAATAGTGCCTTGGCTATTCCTAGGGAATCCATGTTTCAAAGCATTTGAAACTAATTCATTAATGACTAATCCACAAGGAATAGCCGTGTCGAGACTAGAAAAAACTTCATCAAGCTTGAGCTGTAAGGTGATATTGTCAGGATTAAGGGTATAACTTTGGATCAGGTGAGTTGTAAGGTTATAGATGTAGTCAGCTAGGTTAACCTTAGCTAAGTTATCTGATTGATAAAGTTTTTGGTGAATTAGGGCAATAGATTTGACTCGGTTTTGAGTGACTCGGAAGGCTTCTAGAGCTTGGGGTTCTCGGAGTTTTTGAGCTTGAAAATCAAGCAAACTAGTGATAACTTGCAGATTGTTTTTGACGCGATGATGAACTTCTTTGAGGAGGGATTCTTTTTCTTGTAAGGAAGCTTTCAGTTGTTCTTCTACTTGTTTGCGATCGCTTATATCCGTATCAACCGTCGTCACAACCCAGCAATCTGCCGCCTCATCTCGTTGAGAGAATACAGTCATCGAAAACCAGCGCACGGTTCCATCTTTGTGCAAAAATCGGTATTCTAACTGGGTTGTTTGCTCGGCAAAAATATCCTGATCAAGGGGCACAATTACAGCTTCCCTATCTTCAGGCACCACCCGCGAACTCCAAAGATTTTTGTCAGCCATTAATTCCTCTAAGGTATAGCCATAGAGTACTTCAGCTCCCGATGAGAAGTAATCATATTCCCAGTCTCCATCGGCGAAGACGCGGAAATTGATAATAACAGCGATCGCACTATTGAGGATAGTGCTGAGTTTTGCTTCAGATTCTTTGAGAGCGGCTTCTGCCTGTTTGCGATCGGTGATGTCTCGATAGGTAATCAGCAGCGCCTCTACACAGCTATCCGCATTGAAAATTGGAGTAAAGATGTAGCTAGCATAACTTTGAAGTCCAGTTTCAGGGTTAAGGAAGCTGGTTTCTCCGGTCAAAGTCTGTGCACTGGCAAATACACTCTCCATCCGTGCGTTGTGGGGTGTCATTATTTCTGGTGGAAAGCCTAATTCCTCTCCGGTTTTACCCAGGACATCTGCCTTCTTCCGAGCTAACCTCTCCAACCCAGTCCGATTAATATAAGTAAAACGCTTGGCTCGGTCAAATAGATAAAGTCCATCTGGCGTAGTATCAACAACAGTATCAAGCAGCTTGGTTTTTTGTTCTAGCTGGACGTGTAGCTGCTGCAATTCCTGTTCGCGAGTTTTGAGTTCGGTAATATCGCGGGCAATGTTCAAAACCAGTTCAACCGCACCCTCTTGAGACAACTCTGGCACAATTAGCATCTGGAAGTATCTCAAGCCCTCCGGAGTGAGATATTCAAGCTCAAGCACTTCGTTTTGCCCCGTTTCAAAAACGTGATGCATCTTTTGTCTCCAAAGACTCACCAACTCTGGTGGAAATCCCAACCCTAGATTGATTTTGCTAATGAATGTTTGCGCCTGCAAACCTGTTATCCGTTCGGTAGCTGGATTGACGTAGAGACAGCGCAGTTGGCGGTTAAAGCGAATAATTGCATCAGGAGAATTTTCTGCCAGCGCTCGGAAGGACTGTTCGCGGCGGTAGAGTTCTGCTTCTGCCTGTTTGCGTTCTGTGATGTCACGGTAGTAAATGGATAGACCATCTTTGGCAGGATAGGCATGGACTTCAAACCAGCGATCGCACGGTGGATAAAGTTCTTCAAAGTGGACAGTAACTCGTTCGGCGGCGGCTCGGTGTAACTCCTGGTAAAATCGAGTATTCACGGCGGCTCGATAAACTTTCCAAACACTTTTGCCGAGCAAGTTATGCCGCTTTCCCTTAAACATCAGCAATTCCGCTTGCGGGTTGATGTAGGTGAGATTCCAGTCCAGGTCTACAGCAACAAACGCATCGGTCATGCTCTCCAGAATCTCGGTCGTTCGTTCATTTAACTCTTGTTGTGCGGCTTGTTTGAACTGGGTAATATCTCGCCCCTCCGAAATTAGCATCACGACTTGACCCGTTTCATTCCTGACAGGTTTGATCGAGAAGTCAATCGTAATAGCAGTATTCTTTTTCCCAAAAACATCAACTTGGTAGCGAACAAACTCCCCCGCCGCCGTTCGAGCGATCGCATTTTTTAACTGCTCCTGAGTTTCTGCTTGTATCGTCCACCAATAGGTTTCCCAAAACGGGCGGTTCACCACATCAGCACGCCCAAAGCCCCCAAAGTTAAGCGCCGTCTGATCCACGGCTTGCAAAATTCCCTCTGTGGTTAAAATCGCCGTGAACTGAAACGTCTCCTCAAACACCGCTTGGAATTGCTGCTCTCGATTCAGTAGTAAGTCCTCTACCTGTTGCACCTGTTGCGTTAGTTGTGATTGACGAAGAGCAACAGCACAATAGTTAGCGATCATTTGCACAAACGCAATTTCATCCTCAGTCCACCCTTGCTCTGGCTCACGGGAATATAGTGTCAGTCCACCCCACAAATCCTGTTGCCAGCGAATAGGCACTATTAAGTAGGACTGGAGGAGATGGGGAGCAGGGGAAGCAGGGGAAAAATTTTCTTGTGACTTGTTGGTAAAAACCTCTCCCCCTTGTGTTCCTTGTCCTCCTTGTTTCCTTACTCCTGCCCGTACTACAGCCTCTCCTTGAGCTAGTGATGCTTCGTAACGGTGGAAAAGATTCAAACAAGTAGCCGTTAATTCCTCCGGTTCGGTGGTGGATTGGTTGATGTAACAGAGCTTTTTCCGAGCCGAGTCTGGTCTTAAGAGTAAGCAGCAGCTAACCTGAGAAGTTTCAGGCATTAAATCCACAGTTGTTTGTAGTAACTCGTTTACAACCACATCACTTTGGAGCAGTTGGACAAGCTGTTTTATTGTTTCGATCTGCCGATTTTGTTGCTCAACTCTGGCAAGTGCTGCCTGTAATTGTGCTGTACACAGATGCACCTGTTCTTCTAACTCAGCCCTTGGATTCTGTTGCATTCCATTCGCGCCGACTGATGCTCCGGCTACTTATATTGACCTCAATTTATGTCTTAAAGATTAGGTTTTACCACCTAATACCCTAAGTAATGCTCACCTCGGCTGTTAAAGGTACAGAGGCATGAACTAATGTGAGTAGAGGTCCCGCTTGCTCGGTGCCATTTACTGCCAAATCGCTGTGGCATAAATAAACTCGCTCACCCGCACACCCCAATAAATCGCGCAAAATCCTCCGCAACCGTTGGTCGTCAGCATCAAGCTTATCTTCCTCTGTCCAAGGGCGTCCCGACCATTCTTTGAGAAATAAGTTGGCTCCAAAAAGGGTAGCTGCACCGCCTTTATTCCATAGGGGAGAACCAGCATCGAGCCAGAATTGCCAACGGTGGTAGCGGTGGCTGGCACGGTATTGAAAGATAGTTGCTAAAGTCACGGCACTACTAGCGGTGGGTGCAAGGCGACGAACTGGGTAGGGATTGGCTGTAACCGTTCCGCGACGTAGCATTTGAATGAAGTTGGCAATGGTAGTATGGGCGGGAGTACCTCCTCTTTCTACTCCAGTGTTTCCACTTCCTGGATAGGGAGGAGTAGGGGAGTTAGAGGCAGTTGATTGAGTGGGAATTTGCCGCAGCCGTCCATCCACTTCCCAGTAATGTTGAGCGGTTTCCATCAGTTCTCGTAAAGCGGATAACTGGTCGTAGGGGAGGTTACTACCATTCCACAAAAATTTCTGAATCGCTCGGTCGAGAACCGCTATACAGGAGGGGATAAGACGTTGTTGTTGTTGCGATCGCTGTCCCTCCAACCACTGGACAATATCTAAGTAAGCTGCTGTTGCTCGATGTCCCAATCGATCCCAACGAGAAAAGGACTCAACTGGCAGTAAGCGGGGTTGTTCCGGGTCTGGGGCATAGCAATAATCGGCTAATAAACCAGCACGGACTGGGTCGATGTGGGGGGTAGGGAGTCGGGAGTTTTCTGTGTCGTCTGCAACTACCTCTTGCTTCTGGCTTAGGACTACTAGCATTTGGGCGATCGCATCTCGGTCTACTAAGCGTCCTAAACCGGGATAAACCAGTGCCAAGAGCGTCAGTAGTGCCTGAATCATGGGGGAGCTAATCAGGGGGCGCTGGTCGTTAAGGGGTTCTACAGCTATGCCTTGGTTATTGAAGATTTCTCTGAGGGTATAGCGAGCGATCGCATCTAAACCTGGGGCAATGACGGCAACCTCTCCGGGTTGCACTTGTCCAGATTTCACCCCTTCAATAATCACTTCTGCTGTCTGTCGCAAGAGGGCAGCGCGGGAGGTGGTTTGAATCGACTGTACGGACTCCGGTAGACCTGTAAGATACATGGGGTCGCTGACTAATTCCACCACCACTTCTCCCAAAGCCTCTGTTAATGAGCTACTAGGCGGCATATCCAAGCTTTCAATCTGGCAGTGTGCTGCTAAACCTTCAAGATAGTCGGGGTCGGCATTCAAGCCCAAACGTATTTTCCCGTCAGGATTGTAGCTAAATGCCCCAACTGCGCCCTGCTCTAGTAAGTACTCGCATAAGTCTCGTGCGATCGCTGGATAATCATCTACATCATCTGCCAGCACTGCCCGGTATCGTTCTTTCAAATGCTCCTGATACGTGGAATCTGCTAGCAACTCTCGCCAATAAAGCTCGCAAATTATTCCATAGGTGACTAAACCCCGCCCTAGACACCAGTGCCGCCACTCCAAGAGCATCTGTCCTACAGCGTCCCAAAGCTCCGCCGTCCCCTCTTCCTCAAGAATGCCCTGTTGAAGAATGGCAGGGATATCCTCAGTGGATGTGCCACTCACGGCAGCTAACTGTAATAAGTCCAGGACGCGCCGAACTTTTGTCGGTTCGTTCGCCCCCGGTAGCTGGGTACTCCACCGCTCTAAATGCGATCGCCACAGCCAAGTTGCTAACTCCTGCTCCGTTTCCGGGCGCAACCGCAACGGAAACTGTGCCTTGAGATTCAGTCGCTGAATTAACAACGGCCAAAATAGTATTACCTCATCTTGAAAAAAACCTAAAGGGGTTTTAGCAAGAATTGGATACCGCCCTTGGATTGCTGTTGTCAACCGTTCCGATAGATCGCGCCGATTATCGTCGTTTGCGGCAAAAACTAAAATAGCAGGTGTCATCCGGCGATCGCGACGGCTCATTCGCGATTTAGCACGAGAAATCTGCTGCGATTGCCAGAGTCCTCCTTCAACAACCCATTGCTGAAATTGTTTTACAAGGCGAGTGGTCTTGCCAGTACGAGTTGACCCGGTTATCCAAAGTGAATTTTTCAGCACAAATGCCTTTTTCGGTAATTTGTTACTATACTACGTACACTAGACTTATCAAGTTCTGGCGGTACAGGGTGTCAGGACTCCTCTGTAATAGTTTTCGCTGGAAATCAGCTGGTTCGATGAATTTCAACAATCTCTTACGCGCTGCAAATCAATGGTTTCTAAATACACCTGAGAGAGCTTTAGATCAGGCTTACAAAGCGGCATTAATGATTAAAGCGATCGAAGATGAACATTTCAATGGAAACAAAATATCAGTTGAAACCAGCGGCCAAAGTAGTAGTGTAGTCGCTTTTTTTGAGGCAGACCTCAATAAATACTTACAAACTGTAAGAGTCAGGTTGGCAGAGTTTAAAAGCAGTCGTTCTGTTTTTAGCGGCTCTGAGCCAAAACGTATTAAGACGAATAGTATTGATGCAATTAGAACCCCCGCTCTTTACTATCCCCAAGAACTTAATGAGAGGCAGTCAATTATTATTGAAAAGTTAAACTTTATCGATCAAATTATAGCAAAATACTCCGAGAAAAGACCTTCTGAAACCTCTGCGGCTCTAGTACCTTTCTCCTCAAAACAACTCAATCAAGTTATTAAATCTGACGACAATAACCTGACAATCAACGAGATAAATAAGGAACCAAAGCCTTTACAGAAAGATACAGTTATTAGAAATGGAGTAGTAACTAACGTAGGTACAGTATCTGATAAAACCGATGTCTTACCGCGCTCCATTTTAAGAACTTTTAGTAGAATTCGACAGGAATTAGATCCAAAAGCCGAAGAAAAGGTTGTAAAGAACTTCCGAAACTCCAAACTTAAAACTATAATTTCTCTTAAATTTATCCTAACCTTAATCATCGTTCCTATTTTAACTCAACAAGTCACTAAAACCTTCCTAGTAGGTCCAATAGTTGACCACTTTAGAAATGAGACCGTAGCCGCAGAAAATATTTTTTTGAATCTGGATTTAGAAGAAGAGGCTTTTGTAGAGTTAAAAAGATTTGAAGAAGAACTGCAATTTAGGAGTTTACTAGGATTTGGTCCTAAAATATCTCTTGAGGAAAAGGAAGAAAAGGTTAAAGAAAAAGCTACTGAAATTGCTGAAGAATATCGGAATAGAGGAACAAACGCCATTAAAAATATCTTTGCTGACCTCCTATCCCTGGTAGCTTTTGGATTGGTCATTTTTACGAATAAGCAGGATATTGTAATTTTAAAATCTTTCATGGATGATATCGTCTATGGCTTGAGCGATAGTGCTAAGGCGTTTATCATCATTTTGTTTACAGATATTTTCGTGGGCTTCCACTCTCCTCACGGTTGGGAAGTTATCCTCGAAGGAGTATCCCGACATTTAGGATTACCGGAGAACCGAGATTTTATATTCCTATTCATCGCCACATTCCCTGTTATTTTAGATTCTGTAATTAAGTATTGGATTTTCCGCTACCTGAATCGGGTATCTCCTTCGGCGGTGGCTACCTTACGAGGCATGAACGAATAAAAGAGTATAAGAATGGAGAATGAGAAGAGTATTCTACGTAGTCTCTGTATTCTCGTTTTACCAATTCCTAGTTTCTAATTCCCAAAAAAATAATGAATTTGATATTAGGTGCTTACACTTACATCCACGCGGTCGTCTCTGTTGCGTACTTTTTTAATCGTTTCGGGTAAGACACCCACTAAAAGCGAGAAAGCGTCGTCTGGTAACTTGGCAATTGTCTCGGCGTCAAAGAAACCTTCAAACTGATTGAGGATTTTCTGGGCACGTTGTAAGGGCACTGAATTGTCTGTAATTTCTCGGGTTAGCCGCACCCACTGCCGCCGGATTAAATACGCCCGTTGCCGCTCATCAGAAGATTCAGGCGAGACTAAGGAAAGATTGCCTACAGGCAGCACTCGCTGACAGTCTAGATCGAATAATCCTCCCACTGCCGAGCCAGGCCCTGCAAATTCAGCATGATAGCGCTTATAAATAATCAAACCATTCCGGCGTCGAGTATTAACAATCAGCAGTTGCTTATCGTGCAGTTGCCTAAGAATTTCCAATGCTTGTGAGTTTTGAATTTGCTCTCTGTTGAGGTTCAGGTTTTCCTGTTGCATGCCACTATAGCCTTAAGAGTTGGCGAAACCTATCTGGTGGGCAAACACCTCCTCTTCGTAAAGATATGTCACTGAGTCGATAAAGGATTGGCATCAGAAGTTTCTAAATAGGGATTAGCCAATTTAATTGCTAAAACTTATAGTTGAAAAAATTTGCAAAGCGTTAGCATACAACCCGTTCAACTTCATGAACAATCTCCTGTTGATGTAAAGCAACTTCTTCTATTCTTCTACGAGCGATCGCAAAAGTTTGGGACAAAGCTTACAGCCAGCTTCTAATCGGTTACGTTGGCACTCAAGTGTTTATGTAAGAATAGGCGTTTTGGATGACCCAGTAGCCACGTACCGTAGCTCGATTCAACCTGACGCTGTTCGTAACCAGCTTTAAGATACAACTGCCGTGCCTGATGGTTGTTTTCTAAGACGTGGAGGTAGAGGTCAGAGAAGCCCCATTCTACAGAGGTTCTCTCACAGGCAAGTAGCAGTTGGCGAGCAACTCCCTGACGGCGACGCGACTTACTAACTGCCAGGTTAGAAATGTAAGGATACTGGGAGGCACGGGATTGCCAGGAAGATGTAGACCGGAGTGCAAGCTCTACAGTGCCTGCAAGCTCCTCGCCGCAACCTGTAGCCGTAGAAACTGAAGCAACAGCCACTAAGCAGACATAATTAGGAGTTGACGAGCGCAGTCTATTTCGCAAATCTTCATAGATTCCTAATCGCAACATCGGGTAAGCCCAGCGGATAATCCCTGTCGGCGGATGAAAGCTATCGGTCAGAATCTCCGCTAGAGGAGTCAGATCCCGCGCTTGAGCTGTACGAATGGTGAAGTTGGATGCATGGGCAGCAACCGCATTCTGACCAGCCGGGGGAGGTTCGTAAGGCGTCAAGTAAGAGAAGCAGGGGTTCACAACCACAAAAATATTTTGGTAAAAAAATGGAAAACGTTCAAAGGAGACAACCGCTCAAAAATCTACAAACAGCAATTTGAGATTAATTTAGCGAGCTGCCTTTAAATTCAAGCAAAAAGTTGTTTGAAATTGATATCTAACCAATTGTATCGAGCGCTCGGTTGTCTCGGACATCTAAAGCATCTATTTCTGACCTTCAGGTAGTCCCAGAGAGCAACATAGCGATACTATAAGCACCAACCAGATGTGTGTCAGGCGATTATACAACACCTGTATAATTTTGAGGAGGCTCCTGCAAGCGATATCCTTGTTTGGGTGGTAGGTGGGGATGTTGCGCGCCAAGGCTATGGAGTCATACCTCCAAGCATCTTGCACGCCACCTGCTACGCATTTCTAATATATAAGAATAGTATTGTAAAGTGTGCATCAACCCAGGGTAGTCGAGGCATAGCCTAAAGGTGTGCCCCGACGTATATTGACACCCTCAATTTCCGGATCAGCCAGGTTTGTCAAGGGATGTTTCTAACATCCTAATTTTTAGGACTAGCGTAAGAACAGCTTCTTTTGTAACGGCGCTCAAAGCAGTCGGCACTCAATGGAACACCAAAACGTTAGAAACCATTTTTCGGGGGGCAAGCTGAAGCACAGAGAAAACTGTAAGTTTGTACTTACAGTCTTGTGTGTAAGTAGTATGCGGCTTGGTGTCCATTGCTTTCAGGGCTTGCGCGATCGCTATAGACCGAAAGGAAATCTATTGGCGACTCTAGATCCAGCATTCATCGTTGGACGTTTCCCTGCTCTGGGAGACTGGGCAACTTTCTAGAGACGCCTTGCTTAAGCAGCGATCTCAAGCCAAAAGTCAAGGAAGACATCCGGTAGCTCTCTTACATCACTTTTGTTAAAGGATACAACCATACTGAAAAACAAAAATTAAAATCGATTGGGGTGCACCACTAGAACCATAGTCACAGATCAAAAATGTCTCGGAACGAGTCGTATGCTCTGGCTTTGCCAGCATCATTTATTAGAACCGATTGCCATAGTCCTGATTTCTCGCTCCCCTAGCTATCCTAAGCAGGAAGAATCTGTGAATCAGTGCAAACTGTTTTTATCCGAAAAGTGGCAGCAGGAGAGCGGTGCATGAAATCCCAACAAACAAGTAAGCCTAAACTTCTGGTTGTCGATGACGAACCAGACAACCTCGACTTGCTTTACCGGACTTTCCATCGAGAATACAAAGTATTAAGAGCCGAAAACGGTCCTGCTGCCCTAGAGGTTTTGGCGAATGAAGGGGATGTGGCAGTGATCATCTCCGATCAGCGGATGCCATTAATGAGCGGCACGGAGTTCCTCAGCCTCACCGCTACTCAATACCCCGATATTATCCGGATTATCCTCACCGGTTACACCGATGTTGAAGACCTGGTAGAGGCAATCAACGCCGGAAAAGTCTTCAAGTTTGTCACCAAACCTTGGAATGCTGACGAACTCAGGGCAGTGGTGCAGCAAGCGATGGATACCCACAACGTTCTGAAAGTTCGCACCGAAGAACTCTGCCGCGCCCTCCGCCGGGAATCGCTACTCAATAGCGTTACCAATACAATTCGCAATGCCCAGTATGGGCGAAGTGATGGTTCCCCACTACAGGAAATCCTTCAGCGCATTGTTGAAACGGTGGGTCATCTTTTGGAAGTCGATATCTGCATTCTGCGTCCTTGTCAGGATGAGCGGTTGCAAGACGAATCCTTCGTCTATCAGAAAAACCAAGAGTCAGTTGCCGTTGAAAATGAAGATAGGCAAGGGGGAGCGCCAGAAAACTTGACTCCCTCATTAAATTCCCCATACCTATCATCCTTAGAACAGACAGTCTGGGAAACCCGCAATGTTGAAGTCATTAACGATGTATTGACGGATGAGCGCTTTACTGGTGTATCTTCACCAGATGTGAAACAACAGGCGATCGCCACTCACGCCGACAAACTGACTACCTACCAGCAGCTCAATATTTGCTCTAGCTTGGTTGTGCCGTTGATCGGTCAACAGGAGCTAGTGGCAGTCATGGCACTGCATCGGTGTGGAGAGCCTTATGTCTGGCAAGATGACGAAATCCAGCTGGTTGTGATGGTTGCCGATCAAGCCGCTCTCGCTCTTTCCCAGGCACGAGCTTACGAGCAGGTGCATGCGTTGGCAACGCGGCAAGCTCTAATCAACACGATCACCACTGCCATCCGCTCGACGCTAGACCCCCAAGAGATTTTTACAGCAATTACTCAACAGCTAGGACAAGCCTTACAGGTTGATGGCTGTACTTTATCGCTTTGGAAAGAAGAAGATGAATTTGTCCAATGCGTTGGCTTATATGACGGGAAATCAGCACAAGCCTTAGGAACAGAAGGAGAGCTTCATTCTAAACCCCATTCAGTACCCCTTAATTCCCCAACAGTCGTGTGGCCTGCTGCCCAACAGTTGCCCCAGTCCATTGTCCCCATTGCGGGGAATCCAGTGCTACAGCAGCTTGTGAATACACAACAGCCAGTGGTGATTAACGATCTGGCGGTGAATGCGAAAATGAGTGGACTTGACTTGCCACTGCGCGAGCCTTCCAGGGCACTTTTAGTTGTGCCCTTAGTTTCAGACGGTCAGCTAATTGGTAGTATTACCCTGCGCCAAACCAATAGACCCCGCAACTGGCTCGCCTCAGAAATTGACTTAGCTCAGGCAGTGGCATCCCAAGCGGCGATCGCAGTTCAACAGTCGAAACTCTATCAAAAAACCAAGCAACAAGCAGAACGGTTGCTGGAACTCGACCGACAGAAAACCGAGTTTTTCCAAAATGTTTCCCACGAGTTCCGGACACCCTTAACTTTGTTGATTGGCCCGTTGGAGTCAGCAGTGGCTCAACACGCAGCTTTGCCTTACGAGCAGAGTGCGATCGCCTTACGCAATTCCAGACGATTACTGCGATTGGTCAACCAGCTCCTCGACATCCAACGAATCGATGCGGGTCGGATGCAAGCCAGCTTCCGTCCCTGTAACTTAGTAGAATTTGTTAGCCAAATCGTTGAAAGCTTCCGACCCTACTGTGAGAAAAAGAGCATTAGGATTTCAACCCAGCTCATCTCCTGTGAATCGGTTTATTTAGATTCAGAAAAATTTGACAAGGTGCTTTATAACCTCCTGTCGAATGCGATGAAATTTACCGAACCTGGAGGGACGATTACTGTCAAGGTAGAACCCGCAGGAGACCACGTCCGGATGCAAATCTCGGATACTGGAATTGGCATTCGTAAGGAGCAAATTCCCCATTTATTCGAGCGGTTCGTACAGGCGGAAGGGTCAGTTAACCGGAGCTACGAAGGCAGTGGTTTAGGGCTTGCTTTGGTAAAAGAACTGGTGGAACTTCACGGAGGTCAAGTTTCTGTAGAGTCAGTTTACTCAGAAGGCACGACGTTTACCGTTTGGCTACAAACTGGGACATCTCACTTGCCACTAGAGCAGGTACTGGAGGTTCCCACAGAAATTCAGCCAAATCGCGCTGCCATAGAATTATCAGGTCTAGATATTGAATCACTTGGGAAAGAAGAGGGGGAGTATGGAAAAGACCGGATTACCTCCAACCCGTATGCCTCTACGCCATCATCCCTCGCGCCTGTGCCTTCATCTGTCCTGGTGGTGGACGATAATCCAGATTTACGAACCTATGTATCCCAAATTTTGCGACAAGGGGGATATCAGGTTGTAACAGCTCGAAACGGACAGGAAGGATTCGATATCGCCGAGGAGCGGCATCCCGAACTGATCGTGACGGATTTGATGATGCCTGGGGTATCCGGTCTAGATATGATTCGCATGATTCGCTCCTCGGAGCAGTTAAGAGGGACACCCATTGTGCTGCTCACGGCGAAAGCGGATGAAATGACCCGAATTGAGGGAGCTGAAGGAGGCGCAGATGCGTATCTCTCCAAACCTTTCAATGATCGGGAATTATTGGCAGAAGTCCGGAATCTGCTGGCACTTAAAGCGAATGAGCGCCGAGTTGTTGAGTTGAATAATTACCTTACTGAGTCGGTGCTGAGGCGCTTTTTACCACCGACAATGGTAGAGAGGGCGGCAAGGGGTGAACTGTCGCTGGATTTGATTCCAGAACCCCGCCCGATCACAATTTTATTTAGTGATATTGTAGGCTTTACTCAGTTAGCGAACACATTGCGATCGCGTCGGGTAGCTGAGTTACTTAACGAGTACTTGGCAGCCATGACTCATGCAGTAGTTGATAACGGCGGCACTGTTGATAAGTTTATGGGAGATGCAATTTTAGCGCTATTTGGCGCTACGGAAGAACTGACCCCAAACCAGCAAGTGCGACGAGCAATCGGGGCAGCGCGACAGATGCACCGTTCCCTGCGTCAGCTTAATCAGGGATGGCAAGCACAAGGTCTTGTTGGGAAAGACGGACCCCCTCCCGTGCAATTTCGCTGTGGCATTCACCACGGAACCGCTGTTGTGGGGATGTTCGGAGGTAGTGAACGGGCGGACTATACTGCAATTGGTCCTGCGGTTAACATCGCTTCCCGATTGCAAGAAGCTGCAACTCCCAATTCCATTCTGATTTCAGCGGCTGTTGCGGATTATCTGGAAAACGATGTGGCAATTGTGAAAGGGAGTCCCCTCCAGTTCAAAGGAATTGATGAGACGGTTCTTACCTTTTCAATCAAATCGACTTGGCTCGATCCCAGCTAATCGCTCTTCTGTCAGTACCTGTAGAGCGAGCAGACGGCAATGGGGAGTCAACAAGCCATCAAAATTTTCTGGTTTAAGACGGATAAAAACGAGGGAAACTGGGTAAGTCAATAGCTGCCAATGACTTGCGCTTTTTGGGAGAGCGCAAGGGATAGAGTGTCGGTGATGGCCAATTAGACTGGGGAAGAACTACTTCATTTTGGGGTTCTGGTGTGCGATCGCTAGCATCTCCCTGCCACCCCTCCTCCTGTACTTCTACCTCAATCTCAAGTTCCCTAGTCTCCTGTGCCAATGGAGTCTCCTCAGCGTCAAGGCGGTACAGTGTTAACTCATTAGACTGTGGCTGAAGTCCTTGCTCTACCGTTACATCGGCTGGGGTATCAGCTAAATCTGATTCAACCTCCGACAAACCCGCCGCCTCTGCTAGGGAAGACATTTCGGCTAGGAGCTGCTGCTCCAATTCCAGCTCTATAGCAGCACTGTCTTCCGAAGGAGCGTCTGTTGTTTCAGCTAATTCAGATGCATCTACCCTTGAGGAGAAATCGAGTTCTTCAATGCGTCTGACTTCAAACGGCTCTGTCTGTGTGAAAGGTACGGGTTGGGGAGGCTCCAGCTTGACTGGACGCTTCCAGAGAGTATCAAAACTCGATGTCTCTTCGACTAACTCCGGTTCGGCTGACCAAGGTTGGATAGGCTGGGCTTTGGGGACGAATGGCTGGTTAACATTACCACTCCTAGGACGCTGTTGCGTGTCAGTGCTGGCGGGTGGCATTTCTAGAGACTTTTCCAAAGCTACCTTAAACTGTAAGGCTTGGCGTTGCTGGCGTTGCAGGCGCGTTCTGAGTTCTCGACAGGTATTTGCCGCTTGCAGGAGCTGGTGGGACTGCTCGTTGTGGCGCTGCTGGGTGAGGGCACATTCTCGCTCTAGTTGGGCAATCCGTTCCTGAGAGCTTTGTAACTGCTCTGATAGGGTTTCAATTAAAATTTGCTGGCGCTGGGAGGCTTGATGGGATGATTCTAGAGCATTAAACAGACGCGCTAATTGCTCGTGGAGGGTGTTGAGTTCCTCAGTTTGCTGGGCAAATTGGGTTTCGCGCTGTTGCGATCGCGTTACCTCTGCATTTAATGCTTCCTGTTTCTGCTTGAGTGCTGCTCTGAGCTGATTGACTTGGTCAAGCAAGCGGCGATTGCGCTGACGCATTTTTTGAGCAAGGGCAAACCAATCGGCGTCCTGACTTAGCCTTTGCCCAAAAGTATCGGTGGATTCACCAGCCGAGTCATCTACATCTGGATCGGTTGAGAATGCCCCCGTGATACTGACAATCTCTGTTGTCTCTTCTGGTTTCCACGGTTGAACAGCAGGCTTCAGTTCGGGTAACTCGGAGAATCTAACGAGCTGCAAGTTTTCTGAAGTCTTCGTTACATCCGACAACTCATCTGCACTGTCATCGCTTGATGCAGTGGGTTCAGGGATGGGTTCGTTATTTGGGGTGTCAGCTTCACTCATAGCACTTCATCCAGGGGGTCACAAATCCACGATGTTGACAAGTAGGGGCATACACTCGCCAAGAAAAGGTCTTGGCAGCCACTTTGGGTCAAATGCAACGCCTGAGAGAGTGTCTTTGTACAAATTGCTTTCAATGCTCTGCCCTGACTTGAGTTTAGGTGCGGATGTGTTCGATCGCCTCACCGTCTCCATACAAAAGTAATGCACAAAAATCGCCTGACCACAAATTTTAAGTTAAATAGATTCTATTAAGGTGTTTTTGTTATCACTCAGCTTGGAGTTGATAAAGCTTGTGCCAATAAATCCCGGTGCATCAGTGCCCGGTCTACTAAAGACTGAATTTGGTCAGTAGTAAGTGGGTCGCCATTGGCGTAGTGTTTCAGCCAAGTTTGGCTGATAAGATTTGGGTCATCTGGTAGTTGAGCTAAATCCCATCCCGGCATATCTAGCTCTGCCATTAGCTGACTGACCTTAGGGTCATAACTGAGGGCAAAACATCGGCATTCTGCTGCTGCCGCCATAATCAAACTGTGGTAACGCATTCCAATTGCCATTTCTACACCCCGGAATAATCCTTTCAATTCTCTAGGGTCTGTGAGCTGGAAAATTTGATTGGGTCCAGGAAGCTCTGACTGAATGGATTGAGCAATGCTCAAGTCTTGAGATGCTTGGAAGGGTACTAATAGTATGCAGGTCTGCGTAGCTTTTTGAAAGTCAACCAAAGCGTGAGTGAGGTTGGCGAGGCGTTTGGGGGTGAGTGTGGAGTGCGATCGCAATGTCACTGCCACTCTCGGTGCGGGTAAGTCCCACAACCCTTTTACAGGTGAGGAGTCTAGTGCCCAAACTGGATCGGGAGCCATGATAAAGGGAATTTGCCAATCCCTTAAAACAGCTGCGCTCCTTTGATCGCGCACGCTGACCGCCGTACAACCCGCAAATGACTGCTGCGCTATCTGAGTAGTCAGTTTACGCCTTAGAGGCCCAATACCCTGTGCCCAAGCAATTGTTTTTAGCGCCCGCTGCTGCGCTAATCCCATCAAGCCGCCGTAGTAGAGTGGACTAGCTGCACTGGTGACATCTTGGATCAAACTACCACCACCCCAGATAAAAACATCTGAGTTGCGAATTGCTTTTAGCACTCGTAAGGGAGACTTGCGATCGCAAGTTTGAACCCCATACCGCTTACGAGTCTCGGCAGGATTGCCCGAAAGCACTAGGGGCATCACTGACTCCGGTAACATTTGCAACAGCGAAGCCAGCAGCGCCTCATCGCCGCCATTGCCCTTTCCATAATATCCGCATAAAACCGCCCGTATTTGCCTCATCCGAAAACTTTATCAGCTTTGGTTCAATATTTCTGTAAAGGGCTGCATTCTCTTGTAGCAAAAACCTCCCCTCCTGGATAGTGTTAACCACAGGGTATTAGTTTTCTGAGGTTAGTGTGGAACCAATGGTTATAAGACGGCGAATTTCGTCTGTTTTGAAACCCAGTGCCATCGGTCGATGCACCTCTGGCAGAACCACCACATCGTAAAGTTCCTCAACTATGCCATCGATGCGTAACCAGTGGACGATGTCGCCCGTGCGTAGGTCAATGACTTGCAAACCGCACCGTGCCTCGGCATCCTTGGCCCGGAGATTGTCATCGAGAGGCAGTCCGGAAAAAGTCTTATTATGCCTGGGTTTTGACAGCCCGATTACGGCAAAATCGTTGATAAAGGCAAGTCCCCGCATATACCCAGGACAAAAGGTTATCGGCTCAAAAACACCCCGCTCTCGGTCAACATAGCCGAAATACCCAACTCCCGAATTCAACAGCCATAGCTTGCTTTGATACAGACGTGGCGAGTGAGGCATAGATAGACCTTTTAAAATCACCTCATCTGATAGCACGTCGATGATACAGCCACCCTTTTTGCGGCGATCGCGCCAACCATCAACAATATCAGTTTGGCTGACTGCCGTGACATAGCGGGGGTGACCGTCTTCCATTGCTAAACCATTGAGATGGCAACGATCTTCAGCAGCTAGCTTGGATATAAAGGGGGGTTTCCATAAAGGCACGAAACTGTAGCGTTCGCTTACAGTAGCCAGACAGTTGAAGAGGGTATTGACGAAGACAACACGCCCGTTGCTATCCAGGGCAATGTCATGAACATCGATATCGCCCGTTGTGTAACCAATCTGCGGTACGTAAAGGCGATCGTAACCATTCTGCACCTGAGAGCGATCAAGGGCATTTTCAAACCGCCAAAGCTGATAGAGGGAACTCATGTATAAACTATCCGAACTCGCCCACAATCCCATAGCGCGGTTAAAGGTACGCTCGAAAACAGATAGCCGCCCGTCAGACTGTAAGCCAATTAAAAACAGCTTGCCAGTTTGATAAGTAGTAAAGGCAAGGCTGACACCCTGCTGTGCCAGCCAAGCATTGAACTGCCTGGAACCCGTGATTTCTAGCTTAGGAGGTGTGGCGGAGTCAACCTCAGAACCAATCATTTTTTTCTTCTGCTAAATTCAATGCATTACCCCGTGCAAATGGTTAGATAGGAACATCCTTTTGCGGAGCGATCGCTGATTGAACTAAGTATCCCACGGGCTATACTCCGTAGAAGCGTCAAAAACTGTATACTCGTCATCTTGGGAAATTTGAGCAATGAAGCGGTTGATTCAAGGGCTGCACGAATTCCAGACCCAATACTTCAGTACCCACCGGGAGCTATTTGAGCTACTCTCTCACGGACAGCATCCCAGAATTCTCTTCATCACCTGCTCCGACTCTCGGATTGACCCCAATCTGATTACCCAAGCAGATCCAGGTGAAATGTTTATCATCCGCAATGCTGGCAACATCATCCCGCCTTACGGTGCTGCCAATGGTGGTGAAGGGGCAGCCGTTGAGTATGCGGTTCATGCTTTAGGCATTCAGGAAATTGTCGTCTGCGGTCACTCCCATTGCGGTGCAATGAAAGGCTTGCTACAAATCGGCAAGCTAGAAGAAGAAATGCCAGCAGTTTACGAATGGCTCAAACACGCAGAGGCAACTCGCCGGACAATTAAGGAACACTATCAGGAATACGAGGGTGAAGAACTACTCAATGCCGCGATTGAGGAGAACGTTCTTACCCAACTAGAGAATCTGCGAACCTACCCAGTCATCCACTCTCGACTCAAAATGGGTCAAATCCAGCTTCATGGCTGGGTTTATGAGATTGAAACGGGAGAGGTTATGGAATATAGCCCAACATTGGGTAAGTTCATGCCACCCCAAACCCAGTTTTCTAGAGGCGCATGGATTTCTCCTGAGCAGCAAGAGCGAATTTATAAAGGCTCTCACAAAAGTTGAAGTTAGTTCAAGACAATTGCCCCCTAGAGATTAATTACTGGCTCTGGGGGCTGACGTGAGTTTGAAGCTCGAAGCTAACAATTAGAAACCGACGAAGCTATAACCAACGCCTAGGATAATTCCGACATCTGTGTCATTACGGAAACCGACATTGATCGACCCATTCGCGACTAATTGCCGTGACAGGGGAACATCAACCCCACCTGTGAGTAGGAAACCAATGTCGTTGTCCCCATTTGTGGAAATGATCACACCACCACCCAAAAAGGGAGCAAAAGGTACGGGGGCAAAGGGATCGGCAGACTGAATTACAAAGTCGTAACTAATAGGTATGAGAAAATCCGTATCATCGCCGATCAGGACAGCAGGTCGGAAAGAGATGTTTCGGGTAAGACCGATTTTACTATTGATAACAAAAGAGCCATCACCTAAAGAAGGATTTCCGCCCAAGCCGATGTTGCCACCAATCCCGATATAGCTGGAACCCCCACGAGTGGCTCGACCTGGCTCGATATTGACGTTTTGTGCCAGTGTGGAATCTGAGTTTTGAGATGATGTCGCCGACACAGAGGATGCCGTTGGCATAGGGGCTGTCGGTGACTGCCCGATAAGATAGGTTGCAGATGTCTCTAGTTTTTCTGGTGTTGGTTGGGTAGCTGTGACATCCTTTGCGCTATCCCATGATGCTTTTAGATCGTTCCCTAAGGCTTTTGGCTGTTGGCTTTGGGAATCAGTTTGATAGGAGCTATTATCTGCCAATTTCGCGGGTTGTACGGGACGCTGACCAACTGTGTTTTCTGGAACCGTTGTAGGAATGAGATTATTTCCTAGTTGGTCAACTGATGGAACTGGAGCCGCAGCAGGCTCAATGCCTTGAGTCGGTGCAGTCGTTGATTCAAAGCCCTTAGAAGCTCTCGTGTAATTAGTTGCCAGCGAGTCAACAGTTGAAGCCGATGTCGCAACAGGCTCAACCGCCTGAATCGACGCAGATACCGATTCAGAGTGCCGCAAGGATGAATCGGTATTAGGCACTTCGGCATGGGCGGACATGGGAGTGCTAGCAACCGTCAAAGCGGCAATACTAAGTAGGAAGGAAATGAGTTTAAAAGAAGTTATGTTCACGGTCACCCCTCAAAAATAACAATTCTGTCAAAAACTGCAAGAAGCGAGACTTGTTAGCCGGTTTTCTCGGATTTTTGCACCCAAATGACTAAAATCTCCCTGAGCCTCCTTAGGAAGCTTCTGGGATTATATCTTACATACCCTAAGGGAGATTTCAGCCGAAAATCATCTATATGTGGGAATATTTTGGGAGATATCCCAGAAAAATTTCAACAACTAAGGATAAAGGAAAATCAAAGCTGTTTTCTTTCCCTAGCCCTTGGTTAATTTACCCATTGCGGTAACAACTTGCCCAGAAACAAATGGCAGAATTGCTGGGTTTTTGCTTTGAGCTTTGCCCTCAGTAAACACGACTAAGAGATAGGGCAAGTGGGAGGGGAGTTCAATATAGGCAGCGTCGTGGCGCACCTGACTCGTCCAACCCGCTTTAGACCAGACTTGAGCGTCTTGAGGGAGACCTTCTCCCAAAAAACCGATCACTTGATTTTCTTCGTCTTGCATTAAGTCAGTGGGATTAAGACTGCGTTTCATTAATGCCATCATTGCTTGCGATCGCATTGATGAAACCGCCACGCCTCCAACAATACTATGAAGCAACCGCGCTGTCGCATTGGTAGTCAGCATATTGCGGTTTTCCATCAACTCTCCCAAAAAAGCGCGTTCCCGACCATAGGGTCCGTCGCCCCAAGTTTTTTGATTGACGTTAATCGATTCGAGTTCTTGCCAGCCAAGGGATTGAAAGTAACGATTGACTATATTGCGCTGGAACTTCCAGGTTTCAAAAGGTCCAGCGGGTAACTCTGGCCCACTGGTAGTCCCACTCAAAATGTCCAGAACCAACCCCGTGGCATCATTACTCGAATCGACAATCATATCCCTTATTGCTCTATCCGACTCTGCCGAGGATTGAGTCATGCTAGTTTCCAGCCATTCCTTGATCGCAACAAGGTAGAACAGCTTCACAATGCTGGCAGGGTAAATCCGCTCAACACCGCGATAGCCAAACCCCCGGACTTGGTGTTTCCAGAATTCTTCGGCTGAAAGTGCCCCACCTGTATTGACTGGTACTGGTGGGTCGTAAACTATCCAGGTGAGAGCAATTTGATTGCGAGCAAGACTGGGAAATTCTGCCCAAGTGGCTTCAAGGATTTGGTTGCCTAGTTCTTCTAATTCTTCGTCTTTCCGGAAAAATGTCATAGCTGGGGGAAGTGGGCAATAGGGAAATAGAGAGTAGGAAAATTGTACAATTCCCTTTGTCTTTAGTTTGTCCCCACTCCTCACGCCCCACTCCCTTTTCAATGATTTCTCCAGAGCAGTTACAAGAAAACTTTGACGCAGCGATCGCTCATGCCAATGAGTACCGATGCCGAGTTAATCTAAACCTCTATGATTCTCCTAGCTGTACCTGTTTGGCAACTCAAGCCGCAGTAGGGCGTCACTTGCAAATCCCATTGAGGACGCTAGTGGATAACGCTGTAGAAGTGCGTTTATGTGAGGATGGCTATTCAGGCTGGTTACCTATGCAGGATCTAACTGGACTTGAACCAGCGGAAACACCCTATCAAGCAATCGCGCTCTCACCCGCCCAAATCCAAGAGAGACTTCCCACCGTAATTGCTTTTACTAAAGCCGCAAGGCAACAACCAAACTACTATCTCTGGGGTGGAACAGTTGCACCGAACTATGATTGTTCGGGATTGATGCAAGCCGCTTTTGCCGCATCGGGAATTTGGTTACCCAGGGATTCTTATCAACAAGAAGCATTCACTCAAAGTATCGAACTTGACCAACTGTTACCCGGAGATCTGGTGTTCTTCGCAGCAGCCGAGAAAGTGAATCATGTCGGTTTATATTTAGGAGACGGTTATTACATCCATAGTTCTGGTAAAACCACGGGTCGCAACGGCATTGCAATTGATCAGCTCTCAGAGCAGGGGGATGAGATAGCAAAGTCATATTATCGTCAGTTCAAGGGAGCTGGACGAGTACAGAAAAGTTATCAACCCTGAAAATCTCAAGAACCTCGTGACTAGTTTATGAAGAAGTTTTTTAATAAGAAAGTGACAACTATGTAATCTAGCAAGAAACAACTGTTAATTCTAAATAACGCTTTCCTAATGGTTATGAATTAACTACATTTATAAAATCTTAACTTATTAAGTTGCTATGTTTTATTTTTAAGAGTTATTAACTGGTCTTAAAGACAATTGATCATGTCTAGCAACTTATATACCTCTTTGGTTAGAGTAGTCTTAGCTCATGTCTCTCTTGTCCCTATGTCTCAGTCATCTCTCCTTGATGCCACTTTGCCAGGATGAACGATTTTCAAGATGCGTTTATCTCCTACGGACGAGCCGATAGTAAAGCTTTTGCAACTCAGCTCTATGCTCGACTCCTCGAACAGGGATTGAAAGTTTGGTTTGACCAGAACGATATTCCCCTAGGTGTCGATTTTCAGAATCAAATTGATGATGGATTGGAGAAGTCACACAATTTTCTGTTCGTCATTGCTCCCCACTCGATTAACTCGCCCTACTGTGGCAAAGAAATCGAACTAGCGCTTCGACG
>DATNQT010000584.1:0-4136 GCA_036703885.1 Candidatus Sericytochromatia bacterium | reverse complement strand
GCGCTATTGAGATCGCAGATTTCCCAGTAGGGTAAGCCATTTCCCAAGGGAGGGAGAGGGCGAATTAGCGCGTGACGGCGCGATACAAGTAGGTATTGTTCGGGGTCTAATGCTATTTCACAGCTTGGATCGCGTCCGATCGCTACTTCTTGATATTCAGACAGGCCATAGGGGGGCAACAGCTTACCTGCATTATCCGTAGACAGCTGTCGCAGAAATCCCCTATACACTTGACCTGTCATGAGTTGTTAGTTGTTGGTTATTAGTTATTGGTTGTTGGTTATTAGTTATTGGTTGTTGGTCAACAAACAACAAACAACAAGCAACGAACAACAAAAACTCTACTGATTTGCCCTAGCATCGCGGACTGCTGCGTAGAAAAACAAGCCAGTCAAGGGAATACTAGCTGTCAAGATAACCCCCGTGACCAACGTCCCCAACTGCGGGTTTCCAGAAGAAAGTTCAAAAATCGAACCAACCGCTGCGATCGCAGCCACGCAGGAACTCATCAAAAACAAACCGCTTTTTGGTGTCATCATGATTTTGGATACACCTACTAAGCGATTGGTTTGACGGCTTGTGCGGAGAAGCCGTGCTTTTTCAATTCCTCTGTCAAAGCTAGACCATTTTCGACGCGATCGACGAACATTACGCCATTGAGGTGATCCATCTCGTGTTGAATGGCGCGAGAGAGTAACCCAGTTGCTTTTAAGGTTTGTGGGCGTCCGTTCTCATCTTTGTAGGAAACTTCTACTTCTTCTGGACGGGTAACATCCATGTAGACACCTGGAACGCTCAGACAACCTTCTTGAGCATCGCACAAGGCGCGACCGAAGCGCTTAATTACAGGGTTAATTAAAACTAGAGGTTTGTTTTCTGGATTATCGGGTTCGCAGTCAAGCACAATAATTTGCTTATTGACTCCTACTTGAGGTGCAGCCAGACCAATGCCATCGGCACTATACATGGTTTGCAGCATTTCTTGAGCCAACTGCCGAATGCTCTGGTCTACCTTGGCAACGCGCTTGGCAGGCTGACGTAGGACGCGATCGCCTAGATAATGAATTTCTAAAGGCGGATTTTCTAATTTTTTCTTTTCAACGACAACTTGAGCAGTCATGGCAAACTCGTGAATACAGCTAACTTTTAATACTCCAGATTCTTTAATACTAACAGTTCTATTCCTTCAAGCTCGGTATATTTGCCCACCAAGCGACTGCCTGAATACACTCATTGACTAAGCGATTCGGAAGTACAGGATGTTCCAATTTCTCACTAAACTCGACTACCTACTGCGGGAAACCCTCTTAGGCCTGCGGCGTGGGGGCTGGATGAACTGGGCAGCAGTTAGCACCGTCACTGTTTTATTGTTTCTATTTGGCATGAGTTTGCAGGCATCTTGGAAGTTAGAGGGGCTGCTAAACCAGTTCGGCAGTCAGGTAGAAGTTTCTGTCTATCTCGATCCGGGGGCACAGATAGAAAGCGTTAAGCTAGTAGTTCTGAAACTGCCAGAAGTAACCGAAGTCAAAACGATTACCAAAGAGCAAGCTTGGGCATCATTGGTGAAGCAACTGGGAATATCTGATATTGCTGGTGCGACTGAACAGTTGGAAGGCAATCCTTTAGTGGATGAACTGAAGGTGAAGGCTCGAACCTCCAAAGATGTGCCAATTCTCGCCAAAAAACTAACTCAGATGCCAGGAATAGAAGAGGTGCAGTATTTGGATGAGGCACTCAAACGAATGCAGCAGTTGAGTCAAGGTTTAGGTTGGGTTAGTTTTGCAATTACCACAGTGCTGACATTGACTGCCGTTGCGGTGATCACAACAACAATTCGTCTGATTGTCATGGCACGACGGCGGGAAATTGAAATTATGCAGCTAGTTGGGGCAACGGCATCCTGGATTTATCTACCGTTTATTTTGCAGGGAATTACGTTTGGTGTAGCTGGTGCATTGATTGCCTGGGCTTTGATTACCAGCGTTCAGCAGTTTCTCGCCAACTTGCTGGCTACTGGACCCGACTTTATCCAATTTATCGCGGGTGGAGCGCCACCCCAGATCATTCAGTTATTGCTACTACCATTAATTCTTTTAAGTCTTGGCGGTTCGGTAGGCTTGATCGGAAGCTTGTTTGCAGTGCGTCGCTTTGCTTCACGTTGAGACAGTTAGTCTCTTGCATTCATCAAGGAAGGCAAAAAATTGAAATTCAAAAGCGGCATTTTCCTTCTAACCGTGTTCTGTATTTTAGTAACCGGAGTAGCAGTCTATCTGCTAGGAGGCATTAACTCCGTACAACTCCAGGCATCGTTAAATCGAGCAGGGATTTGGGCACCGATTACCTACATTGCTCTTTATACAGTTGCCACCATCTTGGTGTTGCCTTCAACGCCGCTGAATCTTACTGGGGGGGCGATTTTTGGTCCTTGGTTAGGTACTCTCTGGACAAGCATGGCGGCAGTCATTGCGGCGGTGGTGGCATTTGCGTTCACCCGCACTGTTGGGCGAGAAGCGATCGCTCGAAAGTTAGCAGGGCGATGGCAATCTATGGATGCCGAGATGCGTCAAGGCGGATTGTTCTATATGTTTGCTATCCGACTGTTGCCGATTATCCCTTATGGCTTAGTGAATTTTGCAGCGGGGTTGACCTCAATCCGATTTCGAGACTACCTCCTAGGAACGATTCTCGGTACGGTTCCGGGAATCTTGCCGTTCGTGCTGTTAGGAAGTTCTGGTTTGCAGGCAGTGCGGACTGGCAACGTCCTACCCTTGATGGGGGCGTTGGGATTAACGGCATTATTAGTTGGTGGGGCAACCTGGTATCGACGCCGTCGCCAGTCTCCTCAGAGGACGCTTAAGGAGAGGGAGCAACAAAGACAGCATGAGGATGTTGAGTAGAGTTAGCCTAACGCTCTTCTTGTCAGTCTCGGAAAATCCCGCTCGATTTCAAGCCGTGAGAACTTTACGGCATAACCTACGAGGCGCGATCGCTCTGACCTTGCACGGGAATATAAGCGATCGCCCAAGTAAGAGTGTAGAGGAGATGCGAGCGCTAATCAGTCTTAGCAGGCGAGCTGGCTACACGCAGCAAACATCAATACACTTCATCATGAGTACCAATATCAATCAGCAATATTTCTTCTTCACCCGATTCTGGATTCTGGACAAAATTAAATACAATGCGACAGTCGTACTCTACACTAAACGACCAAGCTCCCGACAACTGACCCTTTAGCTTATGAGTTCGGAGTAGAGGGTCAAATGGCTCTGCTGCTAAAAGTCTAAGCCTTTCTTCAATCTGCTGCTGCAATTCTGGTCGCTTCCTCACCACCGATTTAAAAGCTCTCTTAAAAGATGAGGATAAGACTAGAGTTTTCACTTGGTTAACTCAGCCATCAGTTCATCAACAGTCCCTCGAATCACCTGTCCAGCTTGATACTCTTCCTGTGCCTTAACAATGTTCTTCGCAATTTCAGCTCTACGTCGTTCCACCAGTCGCCGCTGCACCACATCGAGCAAAGCTTTCTGGTCTTCTACTGATAATTTCTCTACACTTTCTAGAATCTCATTAAAATCGCTGATTTGTGTCATTATTTATAGCCGTTGTTCTATCTACTCGTTACAGCTTGGAGTAAGCTTTTGCATTCACTTTTAGCCCAATTCTATCAAGTTGTGGCAGCTCCCTAGGCGAAGCGAAAGGGTGAGGACTCTTACCTTGCATTTAATATGGAAGCGATCGCCCAAAATAAGAGTGTGCAGAACAGGCGCATACTCCCGCCTTGGCGTAGGCATCGCCCATAATAAAATTAACCCTGTTGGTGATCGACATTACTAATGGAAACTCTGACGCTAAATGTACCCCCCACTGTAGGTCTGACAGACGAGCAATTTTATCAACTCTGTGTAGCCAATAAAGAATGGCGGTTGGAACTTACTGCTGAAGGAGAACTGATTATCATGCCCCCAACTGGCGGTGAAAGCGGAATCAGCAATGCTGGTCTGACAGCTAAACTTTACAATTGGAATGACCAAACTCAACTGGGAAAAGTCTTTGACTCCTCCACTGAATTTCGGTTGCCCAGTGGTGCCAAGCGTTCCCCTGATGTTTCCTGGGTGATACGAGCACGATGGGAAGCA
>DATNQT010000583.1:0-3082 GCA_036703885.1 Candidatus Sericytochromatia bacterium | reverse complement strand
CGCCAATGTCAGTAAAAATAGTTGCCCCAATGGTGACAGTGACGGCTTCGTTATTCACAACACCTAAGCGTCTGACGATGGGATATGCCAATAGCGTGTGAGAGGCAAACAAAGAGCCAATCAAGATTGAAGCATTCCAGTCAAAGTTAAACAGACGCCCCACTACCGTTCCCATAATTAGTGGGATTGCGAAGGTGAAGCTACCAAACCCCATTGAGCGATTCTTCGTGCGGCGGAACTGCTCCATGTCCACTTCCAGACCAGCAACAAACATGAGGTAGACTAACCCGATGTCCGATAGCAAAGACATCGTTTCTGATTTATTATTAAGCACCTGCAACCCATTGGAACCTAACAGGACACCTGCTACCAAAAGACCGACCAGTCCAGGCAGTCGTAGCCGCTCGAAGAGGGGGGGTACGGTGAAGATAACCACGAGTAAAACTGCAAATGGAACAATGGGTTCCTTTAAAACTTCGGAAATAGATTCCATAGCAATGTCAGTCGAATATAAAAGAGTTTGAGAAGAGGTGTTGTCAGGGAAGTAGATAGCGTTGCTCAGGCAGAGCGCGACCTCAGGGGCTTCTCTGGCAACTTACACAAAATTTAATAAATATATGGACTACCTATGGGGAGATATTTATAAAGTGGGAGAATAAATAGAGGAAAAGTGACATCTCCTACACCAATCTGGGTACAGATATGGAGTAGGCTTCACAACCAATCCGGCTATTGCGCGAGGAGGCGTTGTGCTTTAAGAACGGAATGCCCTACCGCTCTATTCTTGATATTGATAGCTGCATTATGATCACGGTCAAGACTACACCCACAATGAGGGCAGTCATGCCAGCGTATATGCAACTTCTTAGGTACTTTCTCGCCACAACCAGAGCAATTTCGGGTACAAATATGGCGTGGGGCTTCCAGCGAAGAAAGCTAAAATCCTCCAGTTGGGGATACTAACCAGGTGATGTGAAAGCTGATTTGTAAACAGTAATGTGGAACTATAGAATACTTCTCTCTAGAAACCCTAGGAAAAGTTCCATGAGTATCGTCCTAACTTACCAATGCAGTTGGCTCAAAATATAGCGTAAGCGGTCATAGTCGTCCTTGAGCAGCACGCTCAGAGTGCGCCCTGCTTTCACTAACCAATCACGATCGCCCTTACGTAATTGATAAACCTCTCGAATGGCGGCTGCCGTCAGTGCCTCGACTGGCGCTCCATTCACTTGCAAGAGAGTTCGCAAAAAATCAAGTTGTTCGCTGAAGTGAACGATCTCTTCCGGGTCGCATTGATAGACCGCTTGATGAATTTGTGGCGGACGGGGTGGAAGATACTGATAAACTGGTCCGCCTATGTGTTTTGAACCATTCGCCCCCTGATGGGGAGGCTGAAATCCCACAATGGCAGCACGAAACTCGGTTTTGAGCATGGCAAAAATCTGAGGTTGTTGCTCACGCAAATCTGCAAGGGATAACCCCAACGCTCTAGCTCGGTGGACGGAATCAATTGGGCTTGTGGTGGCATAATAGACGACTGCCAAGACTTGATTGCCCGACTCTTCATCGACAGATCTCACCCAACTGCCAAAAGGAGGCATGACGGGAAAGCTCAAATCCTCTGGCTCCAAACACTGTGCCAGAAATTCCGTCGTCGCGGTTTCGATCACCTCAGCTATATGGTTAGAAGGGCGATCGCCAATGGCAAACTGGGGTAGAGGAAGACGCATAACAGTTCTGAGTGCTGAGTGACTTCGGCGTGAGCGCGGCAACTGAGCCTGTCGAAGTTCAGTCGAACGCTGAGTGCTGAGTGTCCCTTTGAAGTAATGGGTTGAAAGTACGAGAGTGTTGAGAAGTTTGGATAAATATCAGTAACCGCTTCTTGACTCAGTACTTCGCACTCAGCACTATTGAACAATAACTGATGGCGATAACTATTTACCCTTCTTACCAACTTTTGGCTCGACAGCTTCTAGTTCGGAGAGTCGGAAAGTCACTAATTTGTCCCAATTGCCTCCTTCAAACAAGACAGCGGCTTTGCCATCGCTAATACGTTGGACTAGTCCCTGAAAGTGGTAATAGGTTTCATCAGGATTGATGACACGAACAATCGAACCTGGCAGAATCATGAGTCTCTACTAACTGAGTTTGTATTTAATAGCTTACTAGCAGTTACTAGCCATTAGTCATTTTTTTGGCTCTCCTCAAGCAAGTTGGTTTGGTTGAAGTGGCAAAGCAAGAGCAGCAAAGTCTGGCTCAAAGATAGAGAGTTGCTCAACCTTGTATGGATGAGTGTGTTTCTTGAGAGGGCAGAATGTGGGTTGCACTTAAGGAATAGACCTCTTGCAAAAGTCAGAATTACCCCCCTTAGTCCCCCCTTGAGTTCGGGGGGAAACTAGCTCCCTCCCTTTGGGTTCGGGGAGGGCTGGGGTGGGGTCGGAGATATTTTTGCAACAGGACTTACGCACGAATACCATATATAGTAGGGGCGCAAGGCCTTGCGCCCCTACAAATGGCGCTTCAAAAATCAATTTGCGTAAGTCCTGTGCAAGAGGTCTAATGATCGCCTTCAACTACTTTTTCATGCTTGTGCCTGTTTGAAGTACCAGTAGAGGTTAGCAACTGTTAAATCTGGTATTGCTTCCCAATTTGAGGGAGCCAAAGCTTTATAGTTAGAGGCTATTGCTTGCTGGCTGATATACGATTCGTGAGTTCGACGTAGATCGGGCTTCACCATGAATTTAAGCTGATCGCGCAGGGATTGATAATGAGACTTTTGCTTCAAATTCTCATAGAGTAATTGTTCTTCTGGTTCTGCCACAATAGTTGGTTCTTCTTTACTATCTGAAGCATCAGCCGATGGAATATCTGAGCTAGCTAATTGCTGCTTTTCATCTGGGGAAAGAGTTTGTATCCAATCAGCGTGATTTTGCCAAGATTCTAGTACAGGTAGATCGTGACTATGAATTCGAGTAATTTCTGGAAATAGAAAATCTAGCTCGTCCTCAGTTTTACAGCGTTCAATAACAGTTAGGGAATCTTGACGGATTTTGTCTTGGAGGTGTAAAAGGCGATCGCTTAC
>DATNQT010000582.1:0-15510 GCA_036703885.1 Candidatus Sericytochromatia bacterium | reverse complement strand
ACTGGAATGCTTCAATCTTGATTGGCTCTTTGTTTGCCTCTCACACGCTATTGGCATATCCCATCGTCAGACGCTTAGGTGTTGTGAATAACGAAGCCGTCACTGTCACCATTGGGGCAACTATTTTTACTGACATTGGCGCTCTTTTAGTCCTAGCCGTCTGTATCGCTATTAGTAAAGGAGAATTCTCAGCACAGGGGCTGGCAATCTTGATTGGTTCGTTGGCTATCTACTCAGTGGCTATCCTCGTCGGCGTTGATAAGTTGGGGAGAGAATTTTTCCGTCGCTCTAAGGACGACCAGGGCAACCAATTTTTGTTTGTTCTGCTGGCGTTGTTTCTAGCGTCGGTGGGAGCGCAGCTCATCGGCGTAGAAAAAATTATCGGGGCATTTCTTGCGGGCCTCGCCGTTAATGACGTTTTGGGGCATGGACCGGTCAAGGAAAAAGTCGAGTTCGTTGGTAGCGTGCTGTTTATCCCGATCTTTTTCGTTGACTTAGGCTTGCTGGTTGATCTCCCCGGCTTTATTAAAAGCTTTGAAACCATTTGGCTGACTGTTGCTATTGTGGTGGGTTTGATTGTTAGCAAATTTTTAGCAGCTGTGCTGGCGAAGTTTGTCTACCGCTACAACGTAGTACAGATGCTGACAATGTGGTCGTTGTCGATGCCACAGGTCGGCGCAACCCTGGCAGCAACTTTGGTGGGTTATCGGGCAGGAGTACTGAATGAAGGCGTATTAAACAGTGTCATTGTCTTGATGTTGGTGACTTCTACACTTGGTCCAATTCTGACAGCTCGATTTGCACCTCAACTGGAATCATCAGAAGTCGGTCTATCAGAGGATTTGCCCAAAACTGAGGGAACGCTCGTTGATGCTGAAAATCAGGGTGAGTTTACAGTCGTAGTGCCAGTATATAATCCTCAGACTCAGCGGTACTTAATGGAAATGGCAACTTTGTTGGCACGGCACGAAGGCGGTCGGATCGTACCATTAGCGATCGCTCAAGCTCATGCTCGGATGAACGCCCCGGAGATGAATAACGCGATCCAACAAAGCCAGAAGTTGCTTGAACAGGCAACTGACCTGAGTCGAGAATTGGGCGTTGAGGCGTCACCCCAACTACGAATTGAGTACAACATCGCTCAAGGCATTAGTCATACCAGTCGAGAACAAAATGCCAACTTGATTGTGTTGGGTCTGAGCCAACGAACGGGTTTCAGGGCACGATTGCTTGGCAATGTGACTGACTCTGTGCTTTGGGCATCTCATTGCCCAGTGGCGGTGACGCGCCTTTTACATTCCCCGCTCTCGATCCAGCATATTTTAGTTCCGGTGGAAAACTTAACAGCATCGGCATTACGTCCCGTGCGGTTTGCCCAAATCCTTGCTGACGTTAATCAAGCTCAAGTTATGTTGCTGCACGTCTGCGAACCTAGAACCTCAAAAAGTAAGATGGCTTGGATGCGGTCTCAGCTGGAACTAATCGTTTCCAGGGTAGCGCCTCAAAATCTCCCAGTAGAGATTCAGATCGTGCCTCATGAGAACGTGACGCAAGCGATTCTGAAGGCGTCACAATCCTACGAGTTGGTTGTATTGCGATCGCTACCCCGTCGAGTTGGTGTCGATGGATTAGCAATAGGTGAAGTTACTACCCCCTTACTCCAGCAGTTGACTTGCTCGGTTGTTATATTAGGAGAACCACAGGAGACACCGATGAGGGTTGTTGCCAGTCGGTGATCGCACAACGCTGACCGAAAAAAGGCGGCGGGCTGGGGAGAATCGCTTATGGTGTTTTCCCCATCATCTGCAACAGATTTAGCCTTGCTCCCTTTTTTAAGCGCAAGGCTTGATGATACCTGCCTCTACACTGTATTTACCCAACTGAAAACTGCTATCAGTATTGATTCGTGAAGGCGAGATTCCCGATTTCTCTAAGGATACCGCTGGCGAATAGGGGGTATTACCCCCTGTTCAACTAAACTAATTGTAGAAGAGCA
Organism: Candidatus Sericytochromatia bacterium; assembly: GCA_036703885.1. GTDB lineage: Bacteria > Cyanobacteriota > Cyanobacteriia > Cyanobacteriales > Coleofasciculaceae > CADCTM01. The sequence goes on along the minus strand of DATNQT010000582.1, from coordinate 13,514 downwards.
GACTTTTAGCACGAGCTTTAGTAATGTGCAGAGTATTGTGACCCGCACTTGTGCGATGAGAATAGAGACCGAAGGTAACAAGATGTCTACCCGGTCAATGGAGACAGTGTCATAACCTGAGGATGTGGCTAACTCTACTGTTGGTATCTTCTTTTTTCTGGATTTCACCCCTGCTGAGGGGTGCTACCCCCTATTAGCCAGCGGTATCCTTAGAGAAGTCGGGAATCTGAACCTCTGGCATCTTACAACTCAAATACGATTGCTATATAGATGCTAGCGAACTTATGAAGCGTTATAGCTAGCGTTTCATTTACAAAAAATACGCTGATTTTTGACCTAGTGCGATCCAAGTATGAAGATTGAATAAATTCCTTTCGCAGTTTCTTAATTTATCAATGTTTTTGAAGATATTAATTAGTAGGAAGGCTGGAAGCATTGCTTAAAATAACTGTAGAGAGTTTCTCTGTAGCCATCGGTTTAGGAGTAGCATTTAATTAGAAAGTTATAAATTTTTAATAATTCTTTCTGGATGTTAACCTCCTAATTCGTACAAGTTATTAACTCTTATATGTCTATGAATTAAAAATATGTTAGTAGCTCCTTTGCCTAATAACGAAGCTCGACGACTGCAAGCTCTAAGTCAGTATGCCGTGCTGGATACTGAGCCAGAAGAGGCTTTTGATGAGCTAACTCAGTTGGCGGCAACTGTGTGTCAAACACCAATCGCTTTGGTCAGTTTTGTGGATGCTCAACGGCAATGGTTCAAATCAAAGGTAGGGCTGAGTGCTCAACAGACATGCCGTGATGTAGCTTTCTGCGCTCACGCAATTTTACAGAACGAAATTTTGGTAGTGGAGGATGCGTTAAAAGACGAACGCTTTGCCACTAATCCCTTAGTCACCTCGGAGCCTCATATTCGGTTTTATGCGGGTGTTCCCTTGATTACACGAGGTGGGTTCGCCTTGGGGACTTTGTGTGTTATAGACTACATCCCACGTTCCCTAACTGACTCCCAATGCAAAGCTCTAGAAACCATAGCTCATCAAGTAGTGACCCAACTGGAGCTGCGAGGTAGTTTAAAGACTTTAAAGGGTGTACTCACTGAACGGCGGCAGATGGAGGAAGCTGCCCAGAAAGCTAGAGAAGCCGCCGAAGCCGCCAACCGAGCCAAAGGTGAGTTTCTGGCAACGATGAGCCACGAAATTCGCACTCCGATGAACGCTGTGATTGGCATGACTGAGCTGCTACTCGGTACCGAACTAACAGAAAAACAGCGCGATTTCGTTGAAACCATTCGTAGTAGTGGCTCTGCGCTCCTGACAATCATTAACGACATCCTCGACTTTTCCAAAATGGAGTCCGGTAAGCTGCAACTGGAGCAACAGCCCTTCAATCTACGCAGCTGCATTGAAGAATGCCTCGACCTACTCGCGCCTGAAGCCGGAAAAAAGGGACTAGAGCTAGTTCATCTAATTGACCAGTCAACTCCAGACACTATAGTGGGAGACATTAACCGCCTGCGTCAGATCATGGTGAATCTGCTGTGTAATGCGGTCAAGTTTACGCATTTAGGAGAGATTACGCTTGTAGTCAAGGCGCGGAAACTGGACGTTAAGTCAGACAAGGAAGTAGGTGAGCGATATGAACTACTGTTTGCTGTGAAAGACACAGGTATCGGTATCCCAACTGAGAGCTTAAACCGTCTGTTCCAACCCTTTAGCCAAGTTGATGCTTCATGCGATCGCCACTATGGTGGTACGGGGTTGGGTTTGGTAATTTCTCAACGATTGTGCCAAATGATGGGGGGTCGCATTTGGGTAGATACTGAAGTGGGCAAAGGCTCTACCTTTTCCTTCACGGTGATCACTCAAGCGGTTGAGAGCGCTGCTGCGACTGAGCTTAAGGTCACACAACCTCAACTGGTAGGTAAGCGACTGCTGATTGTTGATGATAACGCCATCAGCTGCCAAATGTTGGTTGAGCAAGGACGCGCTTGGGGAATGCTGACATATGTGGTCCAGTCGGGTTTAGAGGCTCTAAAGCTGCTACGTCAGGGAGAGCAGTTCGACCTGGCTCTCTTGGATAGACAGATGCCAGGGATAGATGGACTGGCTCTAGCCGCTTTAATCCGCGAACAACCCAGTTACCAGAGGCTGCCATTAGTGCTGCTGAACTCTATTAGCCAGCCAGAAACTAGCGACAAAAGCGTCATAGCTAATTTTGCAGCCATCCTCAATAAGCCGATTAAACAGTTTCACCTATACAAAGCTCTAATTCAGGTTCTGGTCGGACAGCGCGTCCAAGTCTGCCCTATACCGGAGCGCAATGAGGCGAATGACCATAGACTGGCTCAACACTTGCCGCTCAGGATTCTGTTAGCCGAGGACAATATTGTCAACCAGAAGGTAGGACTACTCTTGTTGGAGCGGTTAGGGTATCAGGCGGATGTAGTCAGTAATGGTCTAGAGGTACTGGAAGCTCTGCGCCGTCAGCCCTATGATGTGGTATTGATGGATGTGCAGATGCCTCAACTCGACGGCTTGGCAGCTACACAGCGCATCTGCCAAGAGTGGTCAGTATCACAGCGCCCTCGGCTAATTGCCCTAACGGCGAATGCGATGCAGGGGGACAGAGAGATGTGCCTATCAGTAGGCATGAACGACTACATTAGCAAGCCCATCCGCCTACAGGAACTGGCTCATGCCTTGAGTCAATGTCAGCCGCTTGCGAGCCATTTGGCAGATGTTGAGGTGAAGCCGCCATCTACACTACCAGAAGGGCTTGACTCGGCAGTTTTTCTGAGATTACGTCAGATGTTAGGTCAAGACAAAGTGTTGGCAGAAGTAATTGACGCCTATCTGGAGGACACACCTAAGCTATTGCAAGTGATGGAAAACGCTGTAGCCCAAGGTAAAGCGGCTGCCTTGCAACAGGCTGCACATGCCCTTAAGTCGAGCAGTGCCCTTTTTGGCGCGACTAGCCTCTCTGATTTTTGCCAGGAGTTGGAAGTGAGCGGCTCTACTGGTGTCTTGGCAAAAGCCGCCACCTTGATGTCGCAAGTGGAAACTGAGTATGAAAAAGTTCAAACCGCTTTGCTGCAAGAGCGTTGTGTAGTGTCCTAGCTCGTCGGAGTCTTCGGTCTACTAAGAACACAGACCGAAAACTCCTGAAGAACTAGTTTTTAATGCCTTCAACTTCAGCCACCATCAAGAGCGTCTTCAACACCGAATCCGGGTTAAGGCTCATTGAGTCAATCCCTTGTTCCACTAGGAAGCGGGCAAACTCAGGATAGTCGCTGGGAGCCTGACCACAGATGCCGATCTTACGCCCTGTTTCTTTAGCCGTTGCGATCGCCATTTTCACCATCCGCTTCACACCTTCATTACGCTCATCAAAAATATGAGCTACTAAAGCAGAATCGCGGTCTAAACCTAGAGTTAGCTGAGTCAGGTCATTCGACCCAATCGAGAAGCCGTCAAATACTTGCGCGAACTCATCTGCCAACATAACGTTACTCGGCAACTCACACATTACATAGACCTGTAAGCCTTTGTCACCCCGCTCAAGACCATGTTTTGCCATTTCTGCTAGTACTTGACGCCCCTCATCCGGAGTGCGACAGAAGGGAATCATCGGGATAACATTAGTCAACCCCATCTCCTCCCGCACTCGCTTGAGGGCGTGACATTCCAGGGCAAAGGCTTCGCGATACTTCTGATCGTAATAACGAGATGCACCCCGCCAACCGATCATCGGATTTTCTTCCTTCGGCTCAAACTGCTTGCCGCCCAAAAGGTTGGCGTACTCATTGGTCTTAAAGTCTGACATCCGCACGATTACTGGCTTGGGATAGAACGCGGCAGCAATCATCGCGACGCCGTGAGCTAGCTTATCGACAAAGAACTGGGGCTTATCGTCATATAGTTTGGTCAGTTCGGCAATTTGCGCTTTAACCAACTGATCTTGTAACTGGTCGAAATGAATCAATGCCAATGGGTGGGCTTGGATGTGATTGGCAATGATAAATTCTAACCGAGCTAAACCTACACCATCACAGGGAATGGACGCTAAACCAAAAGCTTGCTCTGGGTTACCAACATTCATCAGGATTTGGGTACGAGTGCGAGGCAAATCTCCCAAGGTCGTTTCGTGAACCTCGAAAGGCAACAACCCTTCGTAAACCCGTCCTTCGTCCCCTTCCGCACAAGAGATTGTTACTTCTTGACCTGTTTTTACCACCTTGGTAGCATCATCACAACCTACAATTGCAGGAATACCCATCTCCCGCGCAATAATCGCCGCGTGGCAGGTACGTCCGCCCTGGTTCGTGACGATCGCACTTGCCTTCTTCATAATCGGTTCCCAGTCTGGGTCAGTCTTATTCGTAACTAAGACTTCACCTGCCTGGAATAGATGAATTTGGCTGGTATCCAGAATTACATGAGCTTTGCCTTGACCAATCGCGGCTCCGACACTACGACCCCTAGCGAGGATGTTGCTATGCTCTTTGAGTTGATAACTTTTGAGAACGGTGGCAGACTTCTGAGACTGCACCGTTTCCGGACGCGCCTGAACGATAAATAGTTCGCCCGTGATGCCGTCTTTTGCCCACTCAATATCCATTGGCGTGTAGACACCGCGCACGTCAGAATAATGGTCTTCAATTTGTACTGCCCAACACGCTAGTTGCAGAATCTCGTCATCAGTAATGCAGTATTTCTCCTGCTCAGACTCCGGAACCCAGACGTTTTTCGTTAAGCGGGAGCTACCGAGGTCGTAGACCATTTTGATGCGTTTGTTTCCCAGCCGTTTCTCCAAAATAGGGCGGAACCCGTCTTTTAAGGTCGGCTTGAACACGAAGTATTCATCGGGGTTAACAGCACCTTGGACGACATTTTCCCCTAAACCGTAAGCGGCTGTAATCAGTGCGGCATTTTTGAAGCCGCTTTCGGTATCGATCGAGAACATGACACCAGAGGAGGCTAAATCGGAGCGCACCATTTTCTGAACGCCAACGGAGAGAGCTACTTCAAAGTGGTCGAAGCCATTGTGTTGGCGATAGGAAATTGCGCGATCTGTAAATAGGGAAGCGAAACACCTGTGGCAGTATTCCAAAACCCGTTTAATGCCTTGGACATTCAAATAAGTTTCCTGCTGACCCGCAAAGCTAGCATCCGGCAAATCTTCAGCGGTGGCAGACGAGCGAACTGCAACTTCTGTATCTTCACCATAGCGATCGCACAATTCCCGATACCCTTGAGCGATCGCATCCTGGAATTTTTGAGGAAAGGCTGTGCTCAGTATTAATGACCGAGCTTGCTTGCCTCGTTTTTGAAGGTTGCTAACATCATTGACATCCAGGTCAGCAAATAGTTTGCGTAACTTTTCTTCTAAACCAGCTGCTTTGATAAAGTAACGATAAGCATAGGCTGTAGTTGCAAATCCTGTGGGAACATTTACTCCTTTTGGAGTTAGTTGTTGAATCATTTCACCGAGGGAGGCATTCTTACCGCCTACCAACGGAATATCCTCAATTCCTACTTCTTCAAACCAGAGAATCAGAGATTGATCTTTGGAGGCTTGGAAAGACTGTACCTGAGTAGCTGTTACCATGAGTATTTCCTCCTAGTCCTTTTTTTAGTCTAGCCAGAGCAAATCTTGAGATGCCGCTAAACGACTCATTTCTTCACGAGCCCCTGCTTCTTAGAAACACTCTGAAACATAGCCCTAGAGGAGATAGCGCTCAGGTAAAGTATCTAAGTTTTTCACTAATACCGACAAGCCCTTCCGCTAGAAAAACAAATATATCCACCTCGCAACTTTCAATATCCCGTGCCCGTCAAAGAGGAGGACAAAATAAGAGACAATTGCGAAAGTCTACATAACTTCAACTATGAGTTATCCAACGAAAGATAGGGCGAGTCCTGTAGTCAGTATTAGGACAAAGTGTGATATTTCCTTGACTTTAGGTAGCTACCGTGTATACACAAATTAGGTATTAGATGGACATTTCATTAATCAGACAACTGCAATCAGAAACCCAAAATTTAGCAGCGGTTGAAGCAAGACCTGAAGTATCCGTTGTTGTGCCAATCTATAATGAGGTTGAGAGCTTACCTCATCTAATTGAGGCGATCGCTTCTACTCTCATGCAAAGCCAACTGAGCTACGAACTGATCTGTGTCGATGATGGCTCGCAAGATGGTTCGGCAGAACTGCTCAAAGAACTAGCCCTTACAACACCAAATATGCGAGGCGTCCTACTACGTCGCAACTACGGTCAAACGGCTGCAATGGCAGCAGGGTTTAATTATGCGCGAGGTCGTGCGATCGTTACGTTGGACGGTGACCTACAAAATGACCCCGCCGATATCCCCATGCTACTTGCCAAGCTTGAAGAAGGCTATGACCTCGTTAGTGGTTGGCGTCAAAATCGACAAGATGCAGCGGTGACTCGCTTACTTCCTTCTAAGATTGCTAACTGGCTGATCGCCCAGACTACAGGGGTAAGATTACATGACTATGGCTGTTCTCTCAAAGCGTATCGGTCGGAATTAATTGCCGATATGAATCTCTACGGAGAGTTGCACCGCTTTTTGCCTGCATTAGCCTTTATTGAAGGGGCACGAATTACCGAGTTACCCGTGCGTCACCACGCCCGCCGTCACGGAAAAAGTAAGTATGGGTTAGGGCGTACTTTCCGGGTTGTGCTGGATTTGCTCACGGTCTTTTTTATGAAGAAGTTCCTCACCCGACCGATGCACGTATTCGGGCTTTTGGGCATGATTTCTACAATTCTTGGGGTAGTCTTAGGACTTTACCTGACCATTCTTAAACTCGGTTTTGGTGAAAAAATAGGCGATCGCCCTCTACTGATATTAGTTGTAATCCTGCTCCTAACAGGCATCCAGCTATTTTGCTTTGGTCTATTGAGCGAACTGATGATGCGAACATATCACGAGTCCCAGGGAAGACCAATCTATCGGGTGAGGGCAATCGTTGAGTCTAGTATTAAGAATATTAAAGAGGAGGAATGAAGCCTGTTTAGTCAGGGCGGGTAAACCAGGTATCCTCTGGAAAAGTCAGTAATCCAACCACCAAACCCGCCCGTTCAGGGTAGGCGAGTGAGTGAAAGTTTTAAGTACGCTGGAACCGCAACAACGTAAGAACCTCTTGGTTTTGTTCGCGGCTGGTTTATTATTTTGGTCGAGTTTGGCTTCTTTATTGCCGACCTTACCGTTGTACGTTCAGGATGTAGGTGGAACGACGCAACAGGTCGGCTTTGTTATGGGTGCGTTTGCGGTGGGATTGCTCCTGTGCCGTCCGACACTGGGGAAAATAGCCGATTTACGCAGTCGCAAGTTAGTAGTGCTGATTGGTATGGCAGTGGTTGCGATCGCACCTTTGGGCTATCTTTTTGTTAGCTCAATTCCTGTGTTGCTTCTGGTTCGAGCATTTCACGGTATTTGTATTGCTGCCTATACGACGGGGAATAGCGCTCTGATTGTGGATTTATCGCCAGTCCGCCAACGGGGTGAGGTGATTGGCTATATGAGTTTAACCAATCCGATTGGTTTAGCACTTGGTCCCGCTATTGGGGGCTTTTTACAAGAGCAAGCAGGCTACAGGCCTTTGTTTTTATTCTCATTTGGACTGGGGGTATTGGGTTTTATCTGTGCTTCTCAGGTTAAAGAACCACCTTTGACGACTCAGTTTAACGTTGAAGGTTCACAATCCCAAGCTGATGAAACCTCAGTTCAGCCAAAAAGCGATAAGTTTTGGCAGTTGCTAGCTCGTCCCAGCCTTCGTATCCCGTCTTTAGTGATGCTGCTAAGTGGCTTAGTTTTTGGGGCAGTGGCAACGTTTGTTGCTTTATATATCAGAGAGGCAAAAGTTGACTTTAACGCAGGTTGGTTTTATACAGCAGCTGCAATGTCCAGTTTTATGATTCGCTTCATTACCGGTCGGGCAAGCGATCGCTTTGGTCGAGGGGTGTTTCTCACAGGTGGTTTAGCCTGCTATCTCCTGGCAATGCTCCTGCTGGCTTATGCTAAAACAAGCGTTTCCTTTTTGTTAGCAGGTTTTTTCGAGGGTGCAGGCGGCGGTACGTTGATTCCAATGATGATCGCCTTAATTTCTGACCGCTCTTACCCCCACGAACGGGCACGGGTGTTTTCCCTATGTATCGGTGGGTTCGATGTGGGAATTGCGATCGCAGGACCTGTTCTCGGTACTTTTGCTGAACAAATAGGCTATCAAGGCATTTTTTCTCTGACCACAGGTCTAGCTTCACTTGCTCTCATCGTCTTCATTACGCTCAATAGTAAAGATTTATCCCATTCCTTCCGATTTGCCACGGGTCGCGAACAGGATGTATACGCTTTGGAGCATCGATAGGGACTGGAGATTCTGTGTAGTGAATCGCTTAGGAACGTGGATTAAATAAGCAGAATTCAGAATTAGCACTGACGCACGCACATCACATATAGTAGGGGCGACGCATGCGTCGCCCCTACTACATCAATCTCAGTCAATCAATGACTAGAACGTGAAAGTGGTTCGGAGTGTACCAATAACAATACCGTCGTTGCGATCATCATGACCCGGTGCAGTTAGCCAGATGACACCCGGAGTGACAGAAATATTGTTGTTGAGTTTGTACTTATAGAAGCCCTCAATGTGCAATCCTGTATCGCGATCGCTTCTGCGTCCATTGGTGCCATTAATTAGACTTGCCACCCGTGCGTTACCCGTACCTGTCAGCTTGGGTTCCATACCAACTACAAAACCTAGCGTACTGCCTTTGCCCCCCAAATCGTTAAGGGCAAGCGTCCCGCCAAAATTCCAAACGTCAGCACTACCAGTATTAAGCACAATTGCCTTGGTGTAGCCACCCCAGCCACTGATAATAAATTGTGGGCTTAAGGCAAAGGAAGCTTCTACACCATAGGAGTTGCCAACAACAGGACGCCCCGCAGCAATCTGAGATGCAAAACTACCAGTACTAGTACCAAGACTACGTCGGTCGTAAGTCTGAACGTAGGTGGCAGCAATAGAAAATGCTTTGCTAGGTTGGAACGTTACCTGACCAATAGCGCTGTAGTCACCGTTGAACAAACCAGAGTCTTCACCAGGATTGTTCGCTGCACCTATGGTAGGACTGGTAGTATTGAAAGCATTTGAACGAGAGATGTAACCCAAATCAACCCGAATCGGGGTGGTTCGACCAATTGTCAATGCGGCACCTGCACCACCATTACCTGTTCCCACGCGATAGATGGGGCTACGTACCCCGAAACGGGAAAGAGCGCCACTACCTGTCGAGTCGAGGGGGTTAAGCGTGTTATTAGCGACCGCATCATCAAGACCCCCTTGGTTAGCAAAAAGCTGGAATAGAATTTGCTTACCAATCGGAGCGCGGTAACCTAAGAAATCGATATTGACGGCATTACCCTCATCGCCATCATAAGCAAATCGACCCTCATTGGTAACACTTGCTGGTTTGCTGAGTCGAATAGCATTCCTAGCTTGAAGGCGAGTACGCAGGCGGTCTTTCCCTGTAAAGCTGGTATCAAAATTCAGTCGCACCCGATCTTGGAAAACTGTGTTGTCCTCACGGAGATTTTCGCCGCCAAAAGAATCACTAATACCAAAAACAACTTCTCCATTCAGCTTCGTAGTCGTGGAGAACTGACGGGCTTCTAAGAACCCCACTCGTCCTTCCAGCCTATCTACCCGTGTTCCTAAGGTTGTCAGTTCTGTTCTGAATTCATTGACTAACCGTTGCAGTGTTTCTAAGTCCTGCCGCCTAACAAACCCTTCTGTAGACGAGGTGATTAAACGCTCTACCTGGTTTAAACAGGCATTTAAACCAGCCGCGAATTCATAACGGGTTGTCGCTTGTCTACCTTTAAACGTTCCATCAGGATAACCCGCGATACAACCGTAGCGTTCTACCAGAGAGCGCAGTGCTTCATAAGCCCAGTCTCCGGGAGATACATCCCGTAGTTGAGAAACATTGGTCACCTGGTCTAGAGAGGTGTTGCTCTCTTCCGTGGTGTAGCGGTTTATTTGTTGTAAAACTTGGCTAGGGTCAGTGGTTGTGTTTTCCGCAGCTGGCACTTGTTGAGCCAGGGTTGTCGGTGCTGGATTTCCACTGAGGCTTACCCCTGAAGGCGTCAGTTGAGAAGCAGAGGTTTCCTTCGCCACAGCCTGATCCAATTTTACGGTTGTGGCTGCTTGTTCAGGTAAGCTTTCTGGCGTTGGGATGCTGCTAGCAACAGCAATGGACTGAGGCTGTTGAGCCAGGGGTTCAGTAGCAGGTTTTACTGTTGCTGATTGTTCGGCACTGGTCGCAGCTGCTTGGTTAGGTACGCTTTCGCGTGCATATGTGCTGCTTGCTACTAATAAAGAAGCACCCAGAATAGCTGGACTGAACTTTAACGCATTCCAGAAAATTGTTGACATAATCATTGATAATCCTCACACCTGTAGGTACTGTCAAAAAGGGAAAATCTCGTTTAATCAGCCATTAGACACTGCTTTTCGGCTTTATTAAACACAATCGAAAGCACTACACTACTATCTTTTAGCATCTTTTTGTATCAAAATTGGCGGTTTACCAAAATTTTTTTAATTGCAAAGGTTGCAGCACAATTTTCATTAATTTTCATTGGATATGGCAGTCGATTGTAGTCGTCAATTCTCTCCATCTACCCATCCTTTTTTAGGCAAAACCCTCAGGATTTGGCACTTCCAGCAAACAAGGAAAGTCTCTTCTATCACTCAGCACTCAGCCCGGCTTAAGCTGTAGTCAAGGGTTCACCATTCGACCGACGAATCGCTACTACAGCCGGCTTAGGCGGGTCATTTGGCTTTTTACCAGGCCAGTTAGAGCCAATCGGCACGCGACGAGTTTGCATGAACTCTTGACCGTTTGGAGTTCGCATGGAAATCACCCGGTCTTCATAGCCTGCTACACCTGCTCTACGAATACCATTTACTTCTCCTGGATGCTGTATAGCCAGAAACAACGTCTGCTCATCAGCCGTGAAAAATGGTCCAGTCGTTTCACACTCCATTGGTCCGTAGCCAAACATATAAGTCTCGCCAGCATTGGAACCAATAGTGGGGATAAACCAAATCGCATTATTGCCAAATACGCCACGTAGATTAGCCTGACTGATGGGTTTACCCTCCTTATCCAGACGACCTTGAGGAACAGCGACGTTAAGTTTGTCGGAAGACATATCATTAACCATCCAGACATTACCACCTTTATCAATCAGGAGATTGTCGGGATTGGCAAATCCAGCGCCCCCGTCTGCGGGTTCACCGCCTAAAGCTAGGGTCTTCCAGCGGAAGGTCATGGCAGCAGGGTCGTTGCCATCTTCAACCACGCGCATAATCCAGCCGTATTCATAGGCTTTACCGTCGGAACCTTTGAAAACTCTTAGGTCAGGCCCTCCATCGCTACCGCTGGAAGAACCAGAAGTAAAAGTAACAAACAGCGAACCATCCGGTGCGATATCGGTGTCTTCTGGACGCGCCGTACAGGTTGCCCCAGCGGCATTGGCAGCAAAGTGTGCGTCAATGAGAATTGCACCTTGTTTTTCCTCTGCATTGCCTTCGTAGAGTTCTCCCAGAGTTTTGAATTTCTGCTTGAAGGCAACGGCATCTTGATCTTTTTCAGCTTTGAAGATGCCACCATCTGGGCGCTTGGGCAGGGTAATCATGCCACCCGCATGGACGCTGGGCATTTCAGGATTAACGGGGGTATCTGGGTTTAGGGCAATCCATTGACCGGTGCCATCGGGGTTAAATTTGGCAGCATAAAGCATACCGTCTTGGAGCAAACGAGAGTTAGCTTTGTCTTTGGGATTACTGACCGTGCCTTTGCTGATAAATTTGTACAAGTGACCGCTACGGCGATCGCATCCTGAATAAAACGCCAGCTTTTTCCCCGCCTCAGCCCGAATGCCTACTGCTTCATGACGATAGCGACCCAACCAGGTATGTTTAGTACCGTAGTCATTGGGATTCGCTGGGTCTACTTCCACCATCCAGCCATACTTGTTGCCCGCCAGTCCAAAGGCATTCCCCAAACCAACCGTTTCCTCAGCGTCTACAAAGAAGGCTTTCTTACCAGGATCGAGGGAACTGCCGTCGGCGTTAACGACTTCTGGCACAAAGTTTTGGAAGTTTTCTTCGGCACTAAATACAGTCCCCCAAGGTGTGGTTCCACCCGCACAGTTATTGAATGTACCAATAATGCGATCGCCTAATTTATCCGTATAACCTTTAACATTGGTTTTGCGAAATAACGCTACTGCTGGTCCTGTTGCCTTGAGGTAACGCCCATCTTCTAGACCTGATATACCCGTGATGCGGCGGTCAGCCTTAGAATTTGTCCGTACCCACTTGCCACTAGCCTCCCGGCGAATTGAAATTACGGAAACTCCTACATCAATCAACGCTTCTTTAGAGATTTCCCGAATTACCTGTTTAGACTTTTCACTATCGCCTAAAGCAAAAGCATTCAGCCCCTCTTTCCCAGCTTTGCTCAGGATAGCCTCCAGTTCCTCGAAAGGCAGTGACTTCCCAATTACCTGCTTGTAGGTCTGAGTCCAAGGCTTAGAACTGATGTACTCATGATTAACGGTTAAAAAGCCCTCATCTTTGCCCGTCTCAATAAAGGACAGATAGTCATTGTTGTAGCCAAAGCGAGAGTCACCCACTTTATCGCCCCACGCAGCAATCACGTCGTAGGTAAAGCCCTCTGGTAGCACTAAATCATCTTTGACTTCAAATTCGCTATAATCTTGCACTTGCTTGGCCAGTGCCATAGCATCAGTTGGCAGAGGAATCGGACTTTTGACTGGCTTAAAACTCAGACCATTCCCCTTTGGGCTTGCCGCCGATGCTGGGTCGGAAAACGGCATTGAAAAGTTTTTTCCATCCGATAAGGAACCTAGAGCAACAGTCCCAGCACTAGCTCCCAGGAATAACAAGAAATCTCGACGGTTGAGAGCCATATTTAGCGTTGTTTACTAACGAGCGACAGTGTCTAGACTGGGTTTAGTGAAATAAAACGCCACGCTTTCGTAGTAAATAGTACGACTGTAAGTTTAGGAACTGGTAAGACTTAGGTAATCCTCAGGTTAAGCCACTATCTATAAAGGGGTTATACCAATTGGTTTTACGTATGTCACATTTTGTAGGGGTGGGTTTACCAGCAATTTCGCTTGCCCAGCTAGATATAGCAGTCGCCAAGGCGATTAGGATAAAGCTAAATACTGAAACCAAGACCCGTCAACCTTTTCCATAAAAGCCTTCTGCCCGGTCACTGAGCGTGTCAAAGTGCTGCCCTCTGCCTTTTGCTATATCGATAAACCCGCCCCTACCAACTAATTGATAATTACCAAATTTGCTATGTTCTCAAGACAGGTCTAATGCCGATGACCTGTGACAATATAGGTGACTCGTTGACCAATGTTAGTCGCGTGGTCAGCCAT
>DATNQT010000581.1:0-2688 GCA_036703885.1 Candidatus Sericytochromatia bacterium | reverse complement strand
TAACATTTAGGGGAGTACGAATTTCATGGGAAACCATAGATACAAAGCGGGATTTAAGTTCAATTAGTTCTCTTTCTTTTTTTAGAGCATTGCGAACTTCTTCTTCTGCTTGCTTGCGTTCAGTGATATCCCTTGAATTTACGACAATCTGATTTACATTATTATCAATAAAATTACTTTTTGATTCTAAATAATGCCAAGAACCATCTTTATGACGAAACCTATATTCCGAGACTTGTGTAATGCCTGGATTATTTAAACCTTTCTGAAAATGTTCTTTTGATTTTTGATAATCTTCAGGGTGAACAAAATCAAAATGATTTTTTCCTTCAATTTCTTCAGGGCTAAATCCTAAAAGAGTTTGTGTCGATGGACTTTTATATATAATTGTTCCGTCGCTTTCTAGAATTCCTATAATATCTGAGGAATTTTGAATTAAAGAAGTCAACTTAGCTTGACTTTCAACCAGTGCTGCCTGCGTCTGCTGGCGCTCGGTAATCTCGTTCTGAAGTTTTTCATTAGCAACTTTGAGTTCCAATGAGAGGCGTCGCGATCGCAACAGAACTTCTACCCGCGCCTGCAATTCTGGCTTTTCAATAGGTTTAGTAACTAAATCATCAATACTCTGCCACAGATGCCGGGTAATCATTTTTACATCCGGATGCAGTGTAATTAGGAGAAACGGTAAAAAAACTGGCTGTTCTGCCTGTTTCTTCGCTTGTACCCATTCCCAGAGATGATTCAACGTGGAACCATCTAAGATACATAGATCGAAATCCTCATCCAGTAAGGGCACAGCATACCCTGCCCTCACCTCGGAATCGCTCAACAACACCTCGTAGTGTAGCTCCAACCACTCCGACAGCAGGCGGCGGTTCTCTGTATGCTCTAGGAGGAGTAGAATTCGGCTCATTTTTAATGTCTTAGCAGGTTGCGAATGAGTAAGAACAACTCTTTGATCGCTAGCGGCTTGGTTAACATACTACTGGCTCCGTGGACGAAACTCTGTTGTTGAATCGCGACATTTTGCTTAGGCGATAACACCAGAAAAGGAATATTTTGCTTTCGTAGGCGATCGCAATACTCCCAGATCCTATGATCAAAACCAGCAATATCCACCAACGCCAGATGGATTTCGTTTGAGTTTGTTAAAGCTTTCTCAAACGATTCAAGACTGCCAGCCTTATAAATTTGGTATCCTTCCTTACCCAGAAATTGAGCCAGCAGTTCCAAGTTTCGCTCGTTGCGATCTACTGTTAGTATCAGCGGGTTGTTCTTCAAATCTCATCCTTACTTAGGTGGATTTACCCACTCTGGACTTCCCTTGAGGATACCTCGCAAATTGGTAAGGGGTTTGCCAACTTTAATGCCATAGCGGGTAATCTCAAACTCGCGTAAGGTTTTCTCAAAGTCAGTCATCCGTTTTTTGAGCACCCCAATCGCCCTACGCAGCTCTCCTTGCATCTCTAGGTAGCGTAGGAAAACGATGTTGTCTGCCATGTAACTGATACCAATCTCCGTAGGTCGGAAATCACCCGTAATGGTTTCTACTTCGTTAACTAAAAGAACAGCAACCCCCATATTTTGCAAATATTTGCACAGAGCATGGATATGAGCAATCAGCTCATCGCCTTGAACGGAGAGGCGATAGCCGGAGATGCTGTCAATCATCACAATGCGGGCGTTTTGGTGTTCTACTTCATGGCGCACTAAGTTAGCGAACTCGTCGGGGGTGTAGTGCAGGGGTTCCACTTGGACGACGGACAGTGTGCCACGCTTGAGCATGATGTGAGCTGGGATGTTGACAGCTTGACAACGATGTAGCAAGGTTTCCTTGCGCTCCTCAAAGGTATAGATTACTGAACGTTCGCCTCTACCCGCCGCTTCTTTCATAAACTGGAGTCCAAGCGTGCTTTTTCCAACTCCGCTAGGACCGGTAATGATCGTAATCGTACTGCGCTCCAATCCGCCGTGCAAAAGTTCGTCCAGTTCCGGTACGCCTGAGGAAAGCACCTCAAGTACAAATTCTTGACCGTGAATTTTTGGGGTTAAACGGGGGAAGATCTGCATCCCTGTCGGGGTCAATCGCATTGAATGTTCGCCACTCCGGAAGTCTGAACCGCGAAACTTACTCACGCTCAAACTGCGTTTCTCGATAGAAAAGGTGAGGTGAATCACCCCATCACTCATAAATTGCAAATCATCGTCAGGAGCATCCTCGCCACCTTCGGATGTGAAAAGTACCGTAGCGCCTTGTTCCCTGAGAAAGCGTAGGAAAGACAACACTTGCTTGCGAAACTGGAAGGCATCAGAGGATAGGTAACGGAACTGGGTCATCGCGTCCAGAAAAATCCGCTGGGGTTTAAGTGCTTCTACTTGCTCAATAATTTTTTGGGTTGTCGGTTCTCGTTCTACTTCAGCCGGAGAAAAGATGTCGTAGGTCTGGATTTCCGTGAAAAATTCTGAGGAGGGACTCAGGTCGAGAAAGCTAATACTTTGTGAATCAAAACCCAGTTCTTCGGCATTTGTGCAGATTTGCTCGACCGCTTCTCCCAGTGTGATATACAAAGACTTTTCACCTGCCTGTGTACCGGCAGCGAGGAAGTGCAGTCCCAGAGTCGTCTTACCTGTTCCTGGCTGACCCCGGACTAGATAAGCTCGTCCTGGAATGAAGCCTCCATGAAGAAC
>DATNQT010000580.1:0-2693 GCA_036703885.1 Candidatus Sericytochromatia bacterium | reverse complement strand
CCTCATTACCCATTTATCCTCAACTTTCTCAAGTCTTCTGGTGGGTTTAGGCTCGGCACTATTACAGCCGGATTTTGTGCCAAGACTGCCATCGCTGGCTGTCTTTGTATCATGGCAATGTCTGTGTAGGAGTTGCCAGTTTTCGTAGGAATCCTTTCCACCTTGCGATTTAGGGATTCTGTGGTCAACTTCCATAACATCGTTTTCGCGGAAAATTAATCCGCAGTGGGTACACTTCCCTTCTTGCATTTTCAGGAGTTTTGATACCTTACTTGGCATTTCGGGGTTTTTACCCATTCTTGTACTCCAATAAACTAGGTTTCCGTCGTATGGAGACGATTCGCTTTTAACTTTTACATGGCGCACTATTGGGGTGTCGGCATGGTGTAGTACCCGGAGTGGGTTTGTCCCTTCTCCCCTGGTTGCGAATACCCAGTTATTCCGGCCAATTCTTTGCCAGTATTTGTTTTTAATCCAATGTGCTGACTTTTGAGGATGGCGGCGTTTTGCCCAAGCCAGAAACTTATGGCACATGAGGTGATCGATATCTGAGTAAGCAACCTTGCTTACTACAGTCGCATAGTAGTTAGCCCACCCCCGAATGATTGGGTTTAGTCGGCTGATTAGCGCCGCTTGCGGAGCTGCCTTATGAGCTTCAATTACACTAGCGATTTGGTCGTAATGTACCTTTTGCGAATGCTTACTTGGGGTGATGATTGTTTTAAACCCTTGCTTTGAGTGATACTTTCCTACTGGAAATTGTTGTATCGTGAAACCTAGGAAATCAAATCCTGGTTTTTCTTGCTCATACGGGTTAAGGGTGTGAGCAAGTCTCGTTTTTGAGGGTTTAAGTTCCAAGCCCATGCCTCTTAACCATTCCGAGATTATCTCACGGCATCTTTGAACAACGGTTACGTCTTCGTGGAGAATTACGAAGTCGTCGGCGTAACGAATCAGGCTTAGGTTTCTACGGTTGTCCCTTTTGCCATGACCGCTTCGAGTAGGCAGAGTGTCTGCATACTGTTTGATTCGGTTTTCCATCCCGTGGAGAGCAATGTTTGCCAGTAACGGAGAAATGACTCCGCCCTGTGGCGTACCCTCAGATGTTAAAAACAACTGCATATGATCCATCACTCCCGCTTTTAACCATGCACGTATCTGACGGCGAATGGTGGGAAATGTATTTAGTTTTCTGAGCAGTGCTTCATGGTCAATCCGGTCAAAACACTTAGTTATGTCTGCATCAAGCACGTATTTGGGCTTTTTATTGATGCTAGAAAATATTGCCTCGACCGCATCTTGGCATGAGCGTCCAGGTCTGAACCCGTATGAGTTCGGTTCAAATCGCGCTTCCCATTCCGGCTCTAAAGCCAGTTTGACTAACGCTTGCAAGGCTCGGTCTTTAATTGTAGGTATACCTAAAGGTCGCTTCTCTTCCGTCCCAGGTTTTGGAATCCATACTCGCCTGGTTGGGCTGACCTTTGACCCCAGTTTTAGGTTATTTACCAGTTTCAAACGTGCTGCTGGGGATAGGGATTTTATTCCATCCACTCCTGCCGTCTTTTTACCAGTGTTATCCTGAGTAACTCTACGAACCGATAAAGCTCTTGCTGACCAAGACTTCATCAACGTCTTCTGGAGTCTGCGAACTGCTTTCACATCGCCACGTTGAGAGGCTCGATAAATTCTCTTTTGGAGCTTATACACTCGACGTTCTAGCTTGCGCCAGTCGATCTTGTGCCATTCCACCATCAGTTGTTGAGACTGTGTATTAGACATTTGTACTCACTACTTGAGACTTTATCTTCCAAATCATCGTGAATCTATCTGCATATCCTAGGTATTACCCTAAGCTTTCGCTTCTGACTCAATCTTTCCTACTCGCTGCATACGGTTAGCACCTGCTCAAGTATTCGACTTCCTGAGAGCAGACGAGAGGTTATCTCGTTCCGAATGACCATGCTGCGTACCTTTAGAGTGATGCTTTTCGCCGGGTTTATTGGAAGTGCACGTTGGTCACCCAGGTTCGTGCCAACTCCGTATCCATTTGCCTTTTGGCTCCAGCGCATTCAGCCTTATTTCGCTGGTTCATGATAACGACGAATCTGATACATCTTCAAGCCGTGGCTTTACTCGTGGGTACTTTGCTCGATGGATACCGGATTAGGCTTCCAGTAGTACCACCTTTCATCCCCGCTTCAGGCGTTGATGGCTAGTCTCGAACCTGGGGGATGTGCTTTCACCGCTGCACCTGCGGGGTAGGATTTGAGGTTTCTAGGATATTGACTCTCACCTACATGGTCATTCAGTTGTCAAGGTTCTACCTTGCGGCTAATCCCCCTAACCCTTTTTAGGATTGGTTTCTAGCCAACGAGTCGCACGCCTAGATTCATGTCGATCGAACATGGCAACATTCCGCCATCGCAATTGGCACAATAAGTATTTATGACTAAAGAGCTGTAGCAGCCAGTGTCAACAGATGAAAAAATCCCGCTGATGGGCCTACACCAGCGTGCATCAGCGGCTAAAAACTCCAAATTAGGATACAGCAGCGGTGTCCTTACCGATCGACATATTGCAGCAAAGTGTCCACACTAGCATTGTGGTCTATGAAAGAAAACAAATGTTTGAAGACGAGTTTTCCCTCTGCATCCAAAACAAACTGAGCGGGCAAAGGAGCACCTAAAGCCTGA
>DATNQT010000579.1:0-11770 GCA_036703885.1 Candidatus Sericytochromatia bacterium | reverse complement strand
CCAGAGGTTAGCAAGATCCAAATCCAAAGCGGCAGTCCAATACACGGAGGTGAGGGTATATCAGAAGGGAAAAAGCAAAAATACCTATTGTTCTTTTACTTGTTGCCTTTATCCCCTAACCCCCATCTTAGTTTGTGCAGTCAACTACCGCACACCAACCCTAACGGGTATGGTGTGGGCTTGAATAAAGCCTGTTGACCAGACGGCTAGTTTTACGCTTCAGCCGTTAAGACCAAGAGTTAAAGTTCGTACCTTGAAATGCGTGCCAGTTTCAAGCTCTACAACTGGGTAATTAAACAGGTCATTAAGGGAAAGCCAGTGTTACCCAGAAAGTACCGAGTCTTAACACCGTCGAGGCAAACTTTACCAGTAATGAGAGGCAGCAGTAATGCGCGTTTTCGTACTAGACCAAAACTTGAAACCTCTTGACCCTTGCCATCCAGCACGGGCAAGAGAATTACTACAAAAAAGGAGAGCTAAAGTATACAAACGTTATCCATTTACTATTGTTTTGCAGGATAGGGTTCTCGAAAATTCAGTCACACATTCTCACCGAGTCAAAATCGATCCGGGTTCTAAAACTACTGGATTTGCTGTTGTCACCGAAGAGACAGGACGAGTCACAAACGCTCTTGAAATCTCACACAGGGGACAACAAATCAAAGAGTCTCTTGAGTCACGCAGGTCATTAAGAAGAGGACGGCGTAATCGCAAGACACGCTACCGTAAGCCTCGCTTCTTAAACAGAACTCGTAAAGCTGGACTTCGGCGTGAGCGCTCAGTCGAACGCTGGTTGCCACCATCACTTGAGAGCCGAATTGCCAATATCGAAACTTGGGTGAGACGGGTTAGAGGAATTTGTCCAGTCACTGCAATTTCTCAGGAGCTGGTTCGGTTTGACCTCCAGCAAATGCAAAATCCTGAAATTAGCGGAGTTGAGTATCAAAGGGGCGAGTTGTTTGGGTTCGAGGTTAAGGAGTACTTACTTCAAAAGTGGAACAGAAAATGCGCTTATTGTGGCGTTGAAAACGTTCCATTTGAGATAGAGCATATTCTTGCGAAGAGTAAAGGCGGTTCAAACAGGGTTAGTAATCTTTGTCTGAGTTGTCATTCCTGCAATCACGCTAAGGGTAACAAACCCATTGAGGAATTCCTCAAGAAAAAGCCTGAAGTCCTCAAACGAGTCCTAGCTCAAGCGAAAGCACCTCTTAAGGATGCTACTGCTGTTAATGCTACCCGTTGGGAATTGTATAGAAGACTTCAATCTACGGGCTTACCTGTAGAGGCAGGTTCGGGTGGTCGGACAAAGTTTAATCGTAAAACCAGGGGAATCGAAAAGGCTCACTGGACAGACGCAGCTTGTGTAGGGGCTTCTACGCCCGAATGCCTTCTTCTCAATGGGATTAAACCTTTGACTGTTAAAGCTAAAGGGCATGGAAGAAGACAGCGCTGCGGTACTGATCGTTATGGCTTCCCAATTCGTCACGCCCCAGCTCAAAAGTTTTTCATGGGTTTCCAGACAGGTGATTTGGTCAAAGCGGATGTCCTGACTGGAAAGTATGCAGGAAGTTACACAGGTCGGATTGCCATTCGATTCAAACCAAGTTTCAAGCTAACAACAGGAGGTAAGAGTTTCGACGTGCATCCCAAATATTTGAAGACAATTCACAGGTCTGATGGCTATGAATACGCATCTTGAATCAACGGTGTTCCTGAGCTTGTCGAAGGATTCGCTATCGCTCAATTTATTTACTGGCGGCAATTCCCCAGACGCTAAACCATTAGCGGTACTCGCTTCGCTCGATATTTCCGCCTCGGTTATAGCGTCCGCCCCCTTGCCGCATTTTAGGTGGGAACTCCCACCATAACTTGTGCCCAGAGCGTATCGGAAACTTGAAGGGAGGCGGCAACCCACAGAGGATTTGGTCAATATTAAGAGTCCTTACGCTTTGGTGATGACTAAGACGCCCATCATACCGATCGCAATCGGGTAATGAGTGGCAGTAAATCCAGCTTTTTGGGCTAAGATTACTTGCTCTGCTCCGGTAGGAAACCGCTCTAAACTAGGAGCGATATAGGCATACTCCTCGGTCAACCCTAGCTGTTTGGCAACTGGCACGACAACATGGTCGAGATACCACTGCTGAAAGGCACGCAATAAAGGCTGAGGGGGACGATGAAAGTCTAGAAGGGCAGCTTTAGCACCTGGTTTAAGAACGCGGTATAACTCTGAAAAACAACGAGGAATGTCCGTCACGTTCCGCAGACCGTAACCCATCGTCGCACAGTCAAAATAATTATCCTCAAAGGGCAAGTTAAGGGCATCTGCTTCGACCCAACTAATTGGAGGAGGTGGGTATTCACGTTCAGTGCGTTGATGGGCGATCGCTAATTGCGCGGGTGAAAAATCCACTCCATATACTTGACCCGTTGCTCCCACCCGCCGCGCCAGCAGTTGAGCTAAATCACCACTCCCACAACATAAATCTAAACCGATGTTCCCAGGACAGGGATTACTCCACTTGACCGCCATCAGCTTCCAGACGCGGTGCTGACCCAGACTTAACCAATTGTTGAGAGGATCGTAAACGGGTGCAATGCGATCAAACAGATCGCGAATTTCCGACGCGGCTGGCGTCATGGTCGCTTTGCTCCATAAAATAACAATTCAAAAACGCTGGTCGCGATCGCATATTATCGCTGATATCGGGTAATGGTTAGTGCTAAACCAACTTGCTGTGCTGATAGATGAATCAGCTTCAGCTCATCTTCTCGCAGAGGAGGTCTTTTTTGCCGCCACTGGAGCGATAGCACCGCCAGTAATGACCCTCGGTAGAGAATTGGGATGAGCAGGTGCGCGTGAAGACCCACACTTTGATAATATTCTGCACCTACTGGCAGGGTTACACCAGGAGCATTGACCCAAACTTGAAGCGTGTGAGTGGCGATCGCTTCTTGCGCTAATGGGTCTTTCTCCAGGTTATTTTCAATGACTTCAGCAGTTGTGTAAATCCCCTGCGCCGCCGTCAGCGTATTGTTTTCCACCAACTGCAAAATGCAGCCATCTGCACCAAAGTTTTCGCCGAAGGCACGAGCGATCGGATCGAGGCAAGACTCTACACTATCTGACTCCTGAGCCACCTGCACAATGGTTGCCAGCAGCGCTGTTTGTGCCTGGGCGCGATGCAATTCCTCTGTCCGTTGTTTGAGCAGTTCATAGGTTTCAGCGGCACGTTGCACTACTAATTTGAGTTCATTCGGGTCCCAAGGTTTTGTAATGTACTTATAAACTTGCCCAGAATTAATTGCCTCGACCAAATCCTCAACATCAGTAAAACCTGTCAAGATAATCCTCACCGTATCGGGAAATTCGGGAACTGTTTTGCTCAAAAACTCCGTTCCCTTCATCTCCGGCATCCGTTGATCGGAAATAATTACGGCAACTTCCCCCTCAGTTGATAGTACAGATAGGGCGTCGATGCCGCTTTCGGCTCTAAGTACGTCAAAATCACGCCGGAAGGTTCGGTAGAGCAGATCCAGGTTATCTGGCTCATCGTCTACCACGAGCATTTTTGGTTTTTTTGGTCGCTCTAAGCTCATTAACTTACGGCTGATACTATCAAAATTAGGAATATCATTGTCCCTAACCATACAATAAACTCCTTAAAGTAACCTGGACTAGCAACTAATTTATCTAAGGACTAATCTTTCGTTATATTTGCAACGAGAAAAAAACTTTTCAGGAAGAAAGCAGTAGCACGATAAATTAAAGACATCGTAAGTATTTAACGCTCGGCTTTTCGCGGAGCAGCTTGATTGACGAATGAAGGGATTGCTTAGATCGACCCTGCTCTAAATCAGTCCACCAAAGCTGAAGACCGATTGCTCGCGGCTGAATGCTTACAGAACATCTTGCCACTCGCTCGCATGAGTGATTTTTTCCGAAATATGACAGAAATACCACCAAACATACCTGAGCCTAACTCTCAACCCGACTCAGCGGCAGTAGATGTTGAAGAATTATTACAATTGCTGCGCCGTAAAGAAAGTAACTGGGTTAAGTGGGGACAGGCGTGTCAGCAGCTGCAAAAAGCCGGCCATAATCCCCAGAGCATTTTTGAAGCAACTGGGTTTGAGCCAATCCAACAAAATCAAGTAATAGTTGCCTCTCAGGTCTACACGACGTTGGTGAATGCTGGCGTATCCGATGCAGTGCGATCGCGTTTCGAGCGGACTGGCAGCGATAGCTTGTACGAATTGCGTATTCTTGCCCAAGCAGAACGCGCCTCGGCAGCAGAATTTATCGTCGCGAGAAACCTCGACTCCGAGGGAGCGCGTGAGGTTGCCAAAGCCGTTAAAGAATTCTCCCGCAGAAGCACCCCACCTGAAGGATTTTCCGATCATCCCGGTGACGCTGTTGCCTACGAGTATTGGAAAGTCGCTCGACAACACAATGACGTGCAAGAGCGATCGCGTTTAATTGCACGCGGATTGATGTTTGCCCATAGCCAACAGGCACGACAACGAATCGAGAAGTTGCTGACTGAATTAATGGGAGGTAAACAGCCTTCGGCTCCCCGATTGCCCTTCTACCGTGTTGAAATTGACGATGAATTGCCTTGCCTGTTACCCGTAGCAGGTCAACTGCCCCTGACACCCACCGCGCTGAAAGACGTTCCTCCTCTTAACAAGAGGGGTTCCTTCCAACTGGTTGAGGTATCGGCTGATCAGACCCTAGTAACAATACCCGGCTGGCAAGTCATCTTGAAAGCACAAGACCCCGTGGTAATTTTGTGTAAAAGTAATCAACTCCCGACTCAAGAAAAAGAGAAATCCGAAGATGTCTTGGTCGTCATCGACCGAGGGCAGCAGGAATGGGAGGCAGATAGCTATTTTGCCGTTGACCAGTCAGGACAGGTGGAAATGCACTGGTTTCCAGAGGCTCCAACTGTCACCTTATTAGGACGCCTCATCCTGGTGTTACGCCCGAAAAAAATAGTGGATGAAGCATTAAGCCAAGATGTTTGGCAAATCGATGAATAGAGCGATCGCTTCTTAAAGGGTTTAGCTTGAAAATAGGAGTGGCAAAAACTGGCTTGTGTAAAAAACCCACTCTCATAATCAGTGACATTTCACTTAACAGAACGTTACCTATTCTCAGAGTAAGGCAGCAAAACCACGCTTTAAACTGTTAACACGCTACTTTCCAACAGTCTTTTTGTTTCTTGTTTTCAGGTAAGTAAGTTTTTTAGTTTTAACCATGTTCCCAACCCATCGTCCTCGCCGCCTCCGCAAAACAACCCAGTTACGCCGGATGGTACGTGAGAATGTTCTGACCACCAGCGATTTAATCTACCCTCTATTTGCCGTACCGGGTGAAGGGTTTGCCCAAGAAGTTAAATCGATGCCAGGAGTCTACCAGTTATCGGTAGACAAAATCGTTGAAGAAGCCAAGGAAGTCTACGACCTGGGAATTCCCTCAATTATTCTGTTTGGCATTCCTGAAGATAAAGATGTAGAAGCCACAGGTGCTTGGCATGATTGCGGCATTGTGCAGAAAGCGGCTACAGCTGTCAAAGAAGCCGTGCCAGATTTGGTGGTCATTGCCGACACCTGTTTGTGTGAATATACTAGTCACGGTCACTGCGGTTACCTGGAAGTGGGTGATTTGACAGGTCGTGTTCTCAATGACCCCACCCTGGAATTACTAAAGAAAACCGCTGTGTCTCAAGCCAAGGCGGGTGCAGATATTATTGCTCCTTCTGGAATGATGGACGGTTTTGTGCAGGCAATTCGAGAAGGATTGGATGCAGCAGGGTTTGAGGATACGCCAATTCTTTCCTATGCCGCTAAGTATGCCTCTGCCTACTATGGACCATTTCGAGATGCCGCAGATTCAACGCCTCAATTTGGTGATCGCCGCACCTACCAAATGGACCCCGCCAACGCCCGCGAAGCCCTCAAGGAAATTGAACTCGACATTGCAGAGGGCGCAGATATGCTGATGGTCAAACCAGCCCTAGCTTACATGGACATTATCTGTCGCGTTAAGGAAGCCACCGACTTGCCCGTTGCAGCTTACAACGTTTCTGGCGAATATGCTATGGTCAAAGCCGCTGCCCTCAACGGTTGGATTGATGAAGAGCGTGTGGTGATGGAAACCTTGACAGGGTTCAAGCGTGCTGGTGCTGACTTGATTCTCACCTACCATGCTAAAGATGCTGCTCGTTGGCTGAAAGGGTAAGAAAGCTGTACATTTGATTTGCATGAATCAAAAGACGGGCAAGATGTCCATCCCGCAAGAAATCTTTTATTTATCAACTTGCAAGTTAAATGTGCGACAGCTTAGGAGGCTTTTTTATTGCCTAATGATTGAATAAAGAAGGATTTCCAATAGTTGTTTTGTTTACAAAGCCTGCCTGTGCGGGCTTTGTTTACTATCTAGGGTTTGCTTATATTGCTCTGCTATCCAGGCTACAATCTACAGGCTTTGGTGCATAGTAAATCATCCACTGGAAAAAAGAAGACTAAAGTATCTAGGGGGATTAGCCAAAAACCGCAAGGTGATAACTCAAATACAGCCCGATAAACAAGACAAAACCCCGAAGTTAGAGGGATTTAAGCGATCGCGGACTTCTCAAACGTCCCTACGCTTCAAGCGATCGCTCTGGCAGAGTTAATCAGGCTAGAAATCACTTGAATCAATCTCTCTGGTTCTATGGGTTTTGAGACATGCTGTTGAAATCCAGATTGCAGTGCTTGTTGCTGGTTGAAGTCCCCTGCGTAAGCAGTGAGCGCGATCGCTGGAACTTTCCCTCCTTGCTCTGGCGGCAAAGCTCTCACCCGTTGCATCAGCATATAGCCATCCATATCTGGCATCCCGATGTCACTCAGGAGCACAGTTGGCTTTGATCGAATGAGCATTGTCAAGGCTTCGGCGGCAGTCGTTGCAGTAAGCACGGTTGCTCCCGCTTGCTCTAACACAAACGCCACAAACTCCCGTGAATCCGGTTCGTCATCCACAACTAATACTTGAATCCCGTTTAAATCAGAAGATGGCTCTGATGATTGACTGTTCTGATTGGCGGACGGCTGGATGGGCATGAGTGGAAGTCTGACGGTAAAAATTGCACCCATCCCAGCCCCTGGGCTTTCGACTCTGACCGTCCCCCCATGCAGTTCGACTAAGTTCCGCACGATCGCTAGCCCTAATCCCAGTCCACCAAACTTTCGGGTTGTTGTTGCATCAGATTGGCGAAAGTAGTCAAACACATAGGGCAGAAAGTCAGATTCAATTCCCTGGCCAGTGTCGCTTACTGTGATGTAAGCGTGGGAGTCAAGACGCTCCAACCGAATGTTCACCTGTCCCCCTGACGGCGTGAACTTGACCGCATTGGAGAGCAGATTCCAAATCACTTGCTGCAACCGAGTGGAATCTCCCCAAACCAGACCCACATCCGGTTCAAAGCTTGCCTCTACTTGGATTGACTTGGCTTCTGCTGCCAGCCGTACCGTCTCCATCGCGGCTCGAATGATGGAAACCAGGTTGATCGAACTGACGTTCAGGTTGAGCTTGCCTTGGAGAATTCGGGACACATCCAGCAAATCTTCAATCAACTCGGCTTGTAATTGGGCATTGCGTTCAATTGTCTTTAATGCCTGCTGAGTTTTGGCTGCATCTAGCTTGCGGTTCTGCAATAGTTTTGACCAACCCAAAATTGGATTGAGGGGCGATCTCAGTTCATGGGACAGCACCGCCAGAAATTCATCTTTGATCCGATTGGCGTTCTCGGCGGCTTCTCGTGCGATTTGTTCTTGCTGTAAAAGCTGTTCTCGTTCAGCCTGGGCGCGTCTAAACTCTTCGATGTCTGTGCTAGTGCCAAACCACTGCACAATTTGTCCCTCTTCGTCACGAATGGCGATCGCGCGGGAGAGAAACCAACGATAGGTCTGAGCAGCCCAGTGTTTCAAGCGAAATTCAGCTTGATAAGGTGTTCCCGTGGCAAGCGCAGTCCGCCACATTTCACTTGTCATCTCAAAATCATCGGGATGAATCACTTGAAGCGCATAGTGAATGTCTTGAGTCTGCTCTAAGGTCAGTCCGGTGTAAGTTGTCCATTGCTGGTTCACATATTGCGTGTTGCCTTGAGCATCGGTTATCCAAACCTGTTGCGGCATGGCATCCGCGAGTTGGCGAAACTGCGCTTCCCGTTGCACAATTGTGGCTTCTGCCTGCTTGCGATCGTGGATATCGACCAATGCGCCGAACCAACGGATGATCTCGCCCGTTTGCGGATCTCGGTAAGGCTCAACGCGAACCAGAAACCAGCGATAGCTTCCCGTTGCAGAGCGAATCCGGTGTTCGACCGAGAAAACGCCGCCCCTGCGTTGCGCTTCATTAAACGCCTCTATTGTGCGATCACCATCGTCTGGGTGAACAAAGCTAGCCACAGCCTCAGCCGCCGTCGTCGGTTCGTAAGGAACGCCTGTGTAGTCGCTCCATTGCTTGTTGAAGAACTCGACCCGCCCTTGTGCATCCGTAATCCAAACAATTTGCGGAACGGCATCTGCCATCAGCCGGAACCGCTGCTCGCTCTCACGTAGTATTCCTTCTGCCTGTTTGCGTTCGCTGATGTCGGTAAACACGACCGCCACCTGGCGCATTGCTGCATCGCCGACCCGCGAAACCAAAACGTCAAACCAGCGTGCGAGCGCGTCCGCTCGCACTTCAGTGCGGATAGACTCACCTGTGTTAATGACTTGTGCGTAAAGGTCATTCCAATACTGTTCCACTCTCGGTGCGAGTTCGCTTGCTGTTTTGCCTTCTGGATTAGAAAGTCCGACCTGTCGCTCGAATGCTGGATTCGCTTGCAAAATGCGGTGATCAAACGGCTTGCCATCTGCATCGAATAGCACTTCAATGGTGCAAAAGCCTTCGTCGATCGACTCAAACAACCGGCGATAGTGTTCTTCAGATCGACGCAGGGCGACTTCTGCCTGTTTGTGATCGGTGATATCCACCGCCGCTCCGTAAAGCACTTGTTCTTCTAAGTGTGGCTGCGCTCTCCAGAGCAACCATCGGTAGGAGCCGTCTTTGTGCCGATAGCGGTTTTCAAATGCAAACGTTTCAGTGCCAGAGAACAGGCTGGCGCTTTCCGAGACAGATTCAGGAATATCGTCTGGATGGACAAAATCAGTCCAGGGGCGGACGATCATTTCGTCGGGCGTCCAGCCGAGAATGCGCTCAAAGGTCGGGCTGACCCATCGGAAATACCCGTTGCTGCTTGTAATCACCTGCAAATCTGACCCGACGGCAAGAAAGCGATCGCGTTCCTGCTCAACTTTTTTGCGTTCGGCTTCGATGCGCTTCGCCTCACTAATGTTGGTAAATAAAATGGCAAACTGATGACTAGGCGGCTCTCCAATGCAAAAGGCGTTGACATCAAACCAACGGTTCATTGCGCTCGCTTGCTGCTCAAATCGAACGGGTTCCCTGGTTCGCACAACTCTGCCATAGATCTCAAACCAGTAGGCTTCATGATTGGGAACCAGTTCCCGTATCGTTTTACCGATGGCTTGCTCCAGTCCGGTTAGCCGTTCAAACGCCGCATTCACTTCGAGAAATCGATAATCAGTTGGTTCACCGTCCTCATCAAACATCATTTCGCAGATGCAGAAGCCCTCGTCAATCGACTCGAACAACGTGCGGTATTTTGCTTCCGATTCGCGCAAGGCTTCTTCCGCCTGCCTGCGCTTGGTAATGTCCCGCGAAATGCACAACAATCGTTCAACTTGCCCATCAGCCCCTCGAATCGGGCTGATTTTGTTATCCCACCATTTGAGTTCGCCGTTCAGCGTTAGACAATATCCTTGAAAGGTACAAACTTCACCTGTTCTTGCCTTGGCGATCGCCTCAATTGCCGCTTGCTTTACTGCTCCTTGCCAAAATTCTGCCCAAGACGTGTTGAGGAAGGGGGTTATATCCTGAATGCCCAGCAGCGCTTGCCCCCCTCGGCTCATGAACAAAATTTGCCCTTCTAAGTCGAATACCTTGATGCAGTCGTTGCTACTGTCGAGGATCTGCTGATTAAACTGCTCGCTTTGACGCAACGCCGTTGCTGCCGTCTGTTGCAACTGTTGCAGACTGTAAAGGGCAGAAGCGGTAAAGCCTCCCAGGCTCATCATCAGCCGCTGATCCTCCGCATCAAAGTGACGCGCCTCGGTGTGGGAGATAATCCACAGCGTCCCTAGGGGGCGATCACTGACGCACAGCGGAATCAGCAATCCTTCCACGACGGGAAATTGGGGCTGATACAAATAGGTGAAAAACCGCTCAGGATAGCTGTATAGCTGGGGCTGATTACAAGCAAGGGTGGTACCACAAGGACTAAAGTTACCTGGAGTCGTGCCTTGCTCCAATGATTCCAATGCTCCTGCGATCGCCACCCAGCGGAAAAACGATGCACCATCTGGTGCGGTTTCGAGTAAGCTGACCCCCACCGTATCGGCTCGACACAGATCGAGCGCAAGGCGAACGAGCGTTTTCAGCATCGACTGTGGCTCGTCCATCAGGTGTTGGGCAAGGGTGCGAAGCGCTTGGTTCTCAGCCGCCAAGTCAGGCGGAGGTGCGGAGCGACTTGCCAGCACCTCTGTGATCAGAACATCGGCTTCAGTAATTCCCTGAGACCTTTGAGGTGAATCCTTGCCTGCAAGATCAGAGCGGTGGAGGCTATCAGTCATCGGGTCTCCGTCCTCACTCTGAGAAATATTTGACGAGCAAATCTTTGCCAGTATCGCCCATCTGATGCAGCAAGTGTTCAATCTGCTTCAACGCGATCGGCAAGGGCTTAGTCCGCCCATTCTCCCAACGATTAACGCTCTGAAATGAAACCCCTAGCTTCGCAGCAAACTTGACTTGTGAGAGTTTCAGGCGTTGTCGCGTTTCTCGCACCAGATCTGCTAGCTCTGATTGGTCGATCGCAGGCATAAAATCCAAATCAATGCGTTTCCATTATATATACCACCTGGTATATTGCTCGTCTTCTCTCGTAGGACACAGAATACAAGATAGTTAGCGTAAGGCACTACGTTTTTCGCCGCACCAACCTGTCGTGTTTAAAATGTGACATCACAATCTGCCAACTTCGTCAAGTTACTAGAGCAGATGAAGAAGGAGAGAAAACCCGAATTATTTACTTTTGTCCTACCTGCCAGGGGACGAACGTAGAGCTGAAAAAACAAAAAAGCAAGCGAAAAGTTGTTGCCACCAACGAGAAAACTATCGAGGTTCAGGCATGACTAAAAACCCCAACTCAACAAGCCCAAACGTCGAAAATGAAATTAACTTTGTATCCGGAATTCACCAGATTTTTGGGTTAACCAACTGAATCAATAAATCCTGACAGAATCCGACAATTATATAAAAGATGTTTTTGATTATCATTATCAAAAGAACGAGCGGATAGCGATCGCTTCCTGTATTTTTGCTGGCACTGGGAGGCACCTGTTCTTCCTCAATTGATAACTTGGATCAGCCATTCAGTTATCTCCCAGAGGGCACCGATCGCAATTCCGAAACTAGCGATCGCTAAAACATCCTGAATTACGATAAAAGCTTTCCAGAATAAAGTTTTCAGGCTTCTGGGTTCTGACGGGAGAGCGCTTGAATATCAGCCCGCAAGGCTGCAATCTCTTCATGGAGCGCGGCAATGGATTTGGCACCTGCTACCTCTGCCTCTTCGTTGTCGGCATCGCGACCGATAAAGAATGT
>DATNQT010000578.1:0-17099 GCA_036703885.1 Candidatus Sericytochromatia bacterium | reverse complement strand
TCGCGAAATTCCTCTCTGCAATGGAAGTACGGATGCGCGAAGGAGTAGCTCAAATTCAGCTCGCGTCAGAGAAACAAGTCTTACTTCCCCCGAACCTCTACTTCATTGGTACAGTCAACGTAGACGAAACAACTCACAGCTTTGCTGACAAGGTTTACGATCGAGCGCAACTCATTGAGCTTGAAGCCCCTCGTCAGGATTTAGATGAGCATTTGGGTGAAGTTCCATATCGTGAGATGCTGATGCAGATTTGGGATGAAGTACACGCTGTTGCCCCCTTTGCTTTCCGTGTTCTAGATGAAATCAAGACTTATGTAAAAGAAGCTGAAGCGTTGGACGTGCCTTGGCAAGATGCCTTAGATGAACAGCTTTTACAAAAGATTCTGCCTAAACTTAAAGGTGCCGATGATAGGGTTGGGGTAGCTCTCAAAGCATTTGTGAATATTGTTAATGATAAGGACTTCCCCTTAAGCTACAAAAAAGCTACTAAGATGCTTGAAACATTCAATCAGCATGGATTTACTTCCTACTTCTAAACTAAGCTTTCTCAACCGTGAAGGCGAAACCCTTGAGGCTCCATTAGAATGGCAGCCTGGTTTTTTAGAAGTTCAAGTGCCTAAAGATAAGTGGGACGAAGTGCGGCTTTGGCGGCAGGGTGAAGAACTCTCAATCTCCCTAAAACGTCTGGGTAAAAAGGTTCGAGTTCTAACTGAGTGGCCTCGCTCAAATCCCGGTTACTATCAACTGCGACTTGAGTATCAGGGTGAGGTTGAGGAGCAGATTGTAACCGTTTGGCCTTTGAAGATTAGCCGTGAAGCTTTTGCTCACATGCTAGAGGATTTGGATGCTCGACTTCCAACTTCAGTAGCAATAGCTCTACAACGTACTGGGGCGTTAGCTGGTCTCAAACTGCCAAAACTAGGCGAAACTACTTTGGCTCAGGAAATGGTTCGCCTGTGTAGGGCTGTCGAAGGCACAAATAACCGACCTGGGCTAACTGAGATTTTGCGTTCACTCGCTCACGACCCTCACAAAATTCTAAAAACCAATGAGATTTGGGTTAGGCAAGAGCAAGTTCGCCAACCTTCTCCTAGTGGTCTAGTTCAGGCTTTTAGTCGAGGACATAATCTAGATGCTAATGGGCGACCCATTCGGGTGCCCGATGTACGAGTAGAACACACCGTTGATGTTTACGAGAACCAGTTAGTTAAGTTGTTTTTCGAGCTGCTCAATCAGAGGCTCCGACGAGTTCGGTACGTCTTTGATGCTGACTCTAAAGGTAAGCCACTGAATGAGGTGAACTCTCTGTTTACACAACTGAAAAAAGCTCGACAGCAAGCCGCTTTTCTAGATCAGGTAAGTCAGCTTAAACAGCAGCCTAATCAAATCACAATGGTTCTCTTAAAGCGCCCACCTTACCATGCCACTTTAGAGGGGTATCTTGAATTTATCAGGAGTCCTGTCGTTCGGTTGGAGGAGTCAGACCTTGATGCACCTTTGGAGAATCTACCCCTTCTATACCAGGTTTGGGGTACTCTCTGGGTTATGGCTACGCTGATAGAAGTGGCTGGACAACAAGGATACCAGGTGGAAAAGCAGTGCTTGGTGGGTAGGGATAAAACTGGAATTTACGTTCGAGTTCTGCCAAATGGTCAGCCAGCAGTAGTTTTAACTCACCCCCAGCACAAAACGAGGGTCAAGCTAATTCCTCAACGAAGCTATTGGAATAAGCACGACGAACTACATAGTGCTACTGGTCGTAAACAGATTCCTGACGTAGCCGTGGAGGTCGAGCTATCTGACGGCTCTCAGCGAGTCTACCTCTTCGACCCTAAGTACAAGCTCGATCACAAAGGGGAACCCGCAAAAGAAGACACCGACAAGATGCAGGTCTATCGCGAAGACATCCGAGACCACGAGGGGAGACGAGTAGTGCGCTATGCGGCAATTCTTTACCCTGGTTCCTTCAAATCTTATCCCAAGGCAGGAATCGATGCTTTGCAAGCCTATCCAGGACGTGAGGCTGAACTACAGAAGCATCTACGTCGCGTGTTTACTAAAGCTCTTAATGTCTGATAGTGACTCTAAAATTTAGTTCAGGAGCCTCTGCCCATAATTAGGGTGTCCAAACGAATGATACATACCTATCCAAAAGTAGAATTGGTTGCTTAGACGATCGCTCCCCACGCCAACCGTAGCAACAGTTACAAAACTTTCGGTCGAGGCGGTGATAGAAAGTGTCATGCTGGTTCTATAAAGATAGATAGAAAACTCGTGAGGAGCTATAGACCTTGAAGAAGGTAGAAGCAATTATCCGCCCATTTAAGCTAGACGAAGTCAAAATCGCCTTGGTCAACGCTGGTATTGTCGGGATGACAGTCTCTGAAGTCCGAGGATTTGGACGGCAGAAAGGTCAGACAGAACGCTATCGCGGTTCTGAGTACACCGTTGAGTTCCTGCAAAAACTCAAAGTAGAAATTGTCGTTGAGGACAACCAAGTTGACATGGTGGTAGAAAAAGTCATCGCCGCCGCCCGCACTGGTGAAATCGGCGACGGTAAAATTTTCATCAGTCCCGTCGATCAGGTAATCCGGATTCGGACAGGCGAAAAGAATCTAGAAGCGGTTTAACCCGTTCATATCACTGAGGCTGAGGCTCTGCTACCCCTGGTTAGTGCCTCAGTTTTAAACATAGGTATCTACAGCCCCAAAAAGCTATTCAGTTAACTCGCTCAACTGCGGTAGTAAGGCTTTGAAAGCTTTGCCGCGATGACTATAGCGTCGCTTCATCTCCGGCGTCATCTCGGCAAACGTCAACCCTGGTTCTGGTACATAAAAAATTGGGTCATAACCGAAGCCACCAGTCCCACGGGGAGCGTGCAGAATTTCGCCACGACAGATGCCTTCCGCTTGGAGAGCGATCGCACCATCGGGACGTGCGATCGCCACAACACAAGCAAACTGCGCCCCCCGCTCCAGTTCGTTCCCCAGTTCCCCCAAGAGCCGTTCAATCCGCTCCCCGTCTGTTTTCCCGTAGCGTGCTGAATAAATACCGGGCGCACCATCGAGAGCATCGACCTCCAAACCGGAATCATCAGCGATCGCCCACTCTCCAGTTGCCTTTGCTACCTCTGATGCCTTAAGGCAAGCATTGGCGGTAAATGTATCACCCGTTTCCTCAATCTCTAACTCAGGCGGCTTTAGCTGCAATTCCCACCCCAAATCTTCTAGGTAGGTCTGCATTTCCCGCAGCTTACCGGGATTTCCTGTCGCTACAACGAGTTTAGTCATTAGCTATTTGTTGCTTGTTATTTGATTTGTTGTTTGCTGCCCTGTATTTAACCAAGAACCAATGACCAATGACTAATAACTAATCACCAATGACCAATCACACAGAATTTGCCCACTCCTTTGCCCAGTTGAGGGTGCGATGCACCTCCTCAAGGGTGGCAGCTTCGCAGTACAGTCGCAGCACGGGTTCAGTTCCACTAAACCGAATCAGCAGCCAACTGTCATTGGCTAAACGGAATTTATAGCCATCCGTCGTCTGACAATCCACCACCGACTGACCTGCAATTTGGGTTAAGGGCTGAGTTTGCAATAGCTCCAGCAAACGCGATCGCACATCCATCCCCGAAAGATGCAAATCAATGCGGTCATAGGCAGAGGTATACTTAGTTCGCTCTTGTAGGCGTTTGTAGAGGTCGCTCAAGTCAAGTCCAGACTGCGCGACTGCTTCTAAAATATACAGTGCTGACAACAAAGCATCTCGCTCTGGAATATGGTTACCATACCCAATTCCTCCTGACTCCTCGCCACCCAGCAAGACGGGAGTTGTTAACATCCGGTCGGCAATATATTTATAGCCAATGGGAGTTTCATAGACGGGTAGCTGATACAACGCAGCAATACGGGGAAATAAATCTGAGCCGCTAATGGTTTTAACTACTTCACCCGTGAACTGACGCCGTTCTGCTAGATGCTCGATCAAGATGGGGATGAGAATTTGAGAACTCAGGAAGTTCCCCTCACCATCGACAGCAGCAATGCGATCGCTATCGCCGTCAAACACTAAACCCACTGCCAGACCCGCGCCCTCTTCACGTCGATGAGTCCGAATCACTCGAAACAGTTGAGAAAGATAACGTGGCAATGGTTCTGGAGCACCGCCCCCAAATAAAGGGTCACGCGAACTATTAATTTCCTGAATAGGCACGCCCAAAATTTGCTCTAAACCGCCCGCTGCTGCTCCATGCATCACATCAGCGTAGACGGTCAACTTTCCTTGGCGAATCACCTCTTGAATCTGGGGCAGAGCGACTTTTGCTCGTAGCGCCTCACAGTAGCTTGCCCAAGGGTCGAAAAACTGAAGACTTCCCTTGCTCTGAGACTCGGTTGGTTCCTCAGCCAGTAGTGCTTCAATCTGCTGTGTTATTTCTGGGGCAACCGAGCCACCAAAGGCTCCTTTTACTTTCAATCCCAGGTAGTTCCCAGGATTATGACTTGCTGTAATCACCAAAGCGCCTAGCGCTTTTTGTTGATTTGCTGCCCAACTAAACGCTGGAGTTGGCGCATATCCCTCAGAGAGCATCACATCAAAGCCTGCGGCTTGGACGACCTCCGCTGTCTTTTTCGCAAAGTCTTCTGCCATGAAGCGTCGGTCATAACCCACAATCACTGTATTACTGCCTGTGGAATCTCCATAGATATTAGACAGAACTTTTGCTGCTACAGGTGCGACTAAAGCCAAGCGCTCGAAGGTGAAATCGTCAGCAATGACGCCTCGCCAGCCGTCTGTCCCAAACTTAATTGAATTTGCGGCACTTGCCATAACAATAGGGTATTGGTTTCCTAAAATTTCAAGACTGACGGCAGGATCTTAGCATTGGTCGGGTCTTATGTCTCACTCTGTCAGCTTTGATCCAAACAGTATTGCTCGCACTTTACTAAGAGCGCCCTCAGTACTTGCTTAATGGGGCATCTCCTGGCTTTTACTATCAGCTTTATCAATATGAGTAGAGCTATCCTGAAAATTGGATAAGAGCGATCGCAATTTCATCCGCTCGATGTAGGGCCACCCTCCAGCTTCTTCCATATCTTTCAACAGAGCGTAAAGCGCTTGCCGATTATCCGGCAACGAGGATTGAAATAGGTTTTCTCGAATGTCGCAATGCAGATGCTCCAACCTTCGTAGCAAAGCCAGCAACGCTAGACTATTTCCCTGATGGGTGTTGGCTAAAGAACGAATCTCAGCAGTAATGGCTTGCAGTTTATTCTCTAAAAGCCTTGAATCCAAATCTTTGTCACCGTTCATTGTCATAAATCTCACAGAAATTCGATTGACTTGAAAATGAGCTGGATGCAATGAGTGAGCTTTATGAAAGCTTAAAGGCGACTCTTCCCGTGTACAATGCTCTAATGAAGAGCTGAGGCTCACGCATTCGGTGCCATTCTAAGGACTTTGCTCAACTTGGCAGCAGTTCAACAGATGCGGGTACTCACCGGAGGTGTTTGTGTGCTCAAAAATATACCATGGGTGGCAAGTGAATTGTGGGCATCTCTTGTTGGTGTCTTGAGAACAGCAGTTATTTCTCTCCTATTCATTGGAGCCTGATTCACGCATTACCCTAACAAAAATTTCAGATTCGGATTATTGAGGATTGAGGTTGACCATGAGGTATCGTGCTTTCATTGTTGCCTTCCTAGCTTTGTGCCTGGGGGTGCTAACAGCTTGTAGTGATGGTCCAGCTAATGCGACGGATGCTCCACTCACCTACGACCAGATTAGAAATACAGGTCTAGCTAATAACTGCCCACAATTGGCAGAAACGACTCGCGGTGCTATTCCTATAGATTCCAGCAAGTCCTACGTGCTGACGGATATGTGCTTACAGCCAACTACGTTCTTTGTCAAGGAAGAACCTGCTAATAAGCGACAAGAGGCAGAATTTGTTCCTGGCAAATTATTAACTCGGTTCACGTCCAGCATTGACCAAGTTCGAGGAGACTTAAAAATTGCTCAAAATGGCAGCCTGACCTTTGTTGAAAAAGAAGGGTTAGATTTTCAGGCAATCACGGTACAGTTACCAGGAGGCGAACGAGTACCTTTCCTGTTCACTATCAAAAATTTAGTTGCTACAACCCAACCCGGTCTAGAAAGCATCAACACGTCTACTGATTTTGAAGGTAGCTTCAAAGTCCCTTCCTACCGAGGTTCCGTTTTCCTCGATCCGAAAGGACGTGGCGTCGCGGCTGGTTACGATAATGCGGTTGCTCTCCCATCCCAAGCTGATAAGGACGACCTAGCTCGTGCCAATACGAAGCGGGTGGAAACTATCCCTGGCAAAATCTCCCTCCAGGTGGCTAAAGTAGATAGTCGCACTGGGGAAGTTGCTGGAACGTTTGAGAGCGAACAGCCTTCTGATACCGACTTGGGTGCGGCTGAACCAAAAGAAGTAAAAATTCGAGGTATCTTTTACGCCCGCATTGAACCTGAGCAAGCCTAACTTTCTTGAGCTAAGGCAAAGCGTTTCGCGCTTTTGAAGAGTGTTGAAAAGGGGCAGAAGCCCCTTTTTTATGAACATGAGGCTTTATAGCAGTAGTCACATAGGCTCTTGACAGTGTTGAGGGCCCTCGCACCCCAAAACTACTATGTTTTTACTTAGCACTCAGTTCACAGTGAGCTTGTCGAACTGCACTCAGCACTTTGCTATAGGTGAGAACCGACCAGCTGTTGCTGTTTTAGTTTGCTAGAGTCGGAAATAGTGAAGATGAAGCGGTTGGAATAAAAGCTTTCCCCATCCCCAGGTTTTACTTGCTGGCTCAGATCTAAGTACACTTCAGTAAAAATACTACTTATACTGAAGGCTGGACTCCGTGAAATTGCTGTTTTATTAAATCTCCGTCAACTGATAAGATTAGATCAAAACAAAATTACCTGCTTACTAGCAACAAGATTGAAGACTTGCCAACAAGCCATCAATCTTTTTCAAGTTCTAAGGGTAGTCTTCCAAGGGGTGCTAAGAAGCTTAACAAATATAAGGCTGTGTTCAAAATCGCAGCAACAAATTTTAAAAGGGATTATTTCTCTTTCTTGAGAGTCCCTGGCTTGTACTGTGCTCTACCACCCGAATCTTGCCATGCATACCTCTGTCAACGATGAACTAAAGCATGAAAGCTTACGATTATTGCGAGATTACCAGCTCAACGCTTCGGCGGATATTCGCAATCAGCTAGTTCATCTCAATTTCGGGCTGGTGAGAAAAGAAGCCCATCACTGGGTTAATCAATGTAGTGAAAGTTACGAAGACTTACTTCAGGTTGGCTGTATCGGCTTGATTCGTGCGATCGAACGATTTGACACAACTAAAGGAAGTGCATTTAGTTCGTTTGCCATTCCCTACATTCGGGGTGAAATTCAGCACTATTTACGCGATCGCGGGTGTTCGGTTCGCATTCCCCGACGCTGGCTAGCGCTGCGCCAGCAGTCTGTAGATATTACTCAAAATTTACGAGTCAAGCTTAATCGACAACCCACTGATAGTGAGGTAGCAGCAGCATTGGATATTTCTCAGGCTGAATGGCAAGAAATTAAGCTGGCTCATCAAAACCGCGAACCCCTAAGCTTAGATACACCCGTGCGAGATGCAGAGGAGGGAACGACTAGCTTGGGCGAACTTGTACCCGATCCGAAGTATCGCAGTTTTCAGCTAGCCCAAGAAGACCAGATTCGCCTGCAACAAGCTTTGGCTAACCTGGAAAAGCGGACTCGCGATGTTCTAGAATTCGTGTTTTTACACGATTTGACACAAAAAGAAGTCGCAGAGCGTTTAGATATCAGCGTAGTAACTGTCTCTCGCCGCGTTAAAAAAGGGTTGGATTCGCTCAAAAAGTTCATGAGTGGATCAGACCACTGATATAGCGGTTCTCACGCTTGATGAGATCTAGAGATTCTGGTTGAGGACAAGGGAGACAAGGGGGGTAAGGGAAGGGTGTACTACACTCAACGGCAAGTCACTATAAAGTTTAATGAATCACTAACTAAATAAATGGTGATAACTAAATAAATGGTGAAAAAGCCCTGAAAGTACAGTAATTCAAACTTCTTGTCCATGACATTGCCTTGGGCAGATTAATATATTGGTAAGTGGGTAGGCATATAAAAATTGCTAATTGCCTTCTCAAAAAAGAAGCCCTAAGAGCTGTAATGTTAACCAATGGTGGTCTCAGTAGGAAACAAAAAATTGTTCTCATAGACTGAGCGCTCTTGTGATTGACCCAATTCCTAATCGGTATAAGTTCTACGGTGTCTTCTGGTAAAACGTTGGGGGACTGGTCATGCGTCAAAATTTATTAATAACGTTGGTGAGCGTGCTAGCTCTGTTGCTAGGGGGCTGTCCAGCCAATGACGATGGGGAAAACGCGGGTCAAAGCCCCCCGTCCCCCGTTGCGGCAAAAAAGCGAGTTCCGGTAAAACAAACGCCTTCGGCAACACCTTTTGCTAGCCCCTTAACAGCCAGACAACCAACGAAGGCAACAGCAGTAGCTGGCTTAGTCCGAACCTTACCTCCAGAGGCGCGAGTCAACCAGGTTCGTAAAGGTTTAGGACGTAGCGACCCATTTGCGGCAATTCCAACAGCCCCCATACCCGTGTTTAGCCCAGCGCCGTCGGGCGGAAATACTAACAACAGACCTGTACCCGTAATTCCTCAGTTGCCGCGACCTAGAGGGAACGCGAGTAATGGTAATAATCAACCGGGAACATCTAGAGGAAATAATCAACCGGGAACATCTAGAGGAAATGTGTTGCCTCCTATCCCTCGACCGAGGCAGACATTTAGACCTCCAATTATCACTCGTCCTCCCAATACTATTCCTACTCGCCCTGGTATTGGTCCTACTCGTCCTGGTATTGGGTTGCCTCCTATGGCAGTAGGTCCAGCACCACTGCCAACTCTACCTGAACCAACTTTGGCACGAGGAATCGAAGTCACAGGAGTAGCTGAAGTAGGGGGTGTGGCTAGTGCAATTGTGAAAGTACCGAATGAACCAAGTCGTACTGTCCGGGAAGGAGACCGTTTATCCAATGGTCAGGTATTAGTCAAGCGGATTGAAGTCAACCGAGGTCCAAGTCCCATTGTAATTCTGGAACAATTTGGTCAAGAGG
The DNA here is from genome assembly GCA_036703885.1 of Candidatus Sericytochromatia bacterium. Classification (GTDB taxonomy): domain Bacteria; phylum Cyanobacteriota; class Cyanobacteriia; order Cyanobacteriales; family Coleofasciculaceae; genus CADCTM01. The sequence continues at coordinate 7,934 of DATNQT010000578.1, read as the reverse complement.
TTGCGAGGCAAGTTGGAGAAAAACCAGCAGGCGCACCAGGACAGCCAGGGGAACCAACCGCATTTCTAAGCAAGCCGACCCAGGGAATTCAAAACTTATAAGTTTATAAGTTAAAAGCCCTAAAGACTAAGTGACTCCTAGCTGGCAAAAGGACTGAGATAAAATACTCTAGACTCAGCACTGAGCACTTTCAAAAAAAGAGGAAGGCAGTGAGCGAACAGTTGCGGTATCAATTTCTTTGTCCAGGGTTACCGTTAGCAGTCTATCGGGAGGTTGCTGTCCATTTGCGACAAGTCGAAGGAGTAGAAGCGGGGTTGATTCCCCAGATATCGCAGCAGTTTGATTACATGGAAAGTCAGACGGGTGGCTTGTGGATTGAGTATGCTCACGCTGCTAATTCAGAAAGTCGAGAACGGGTTAAGCAGATTTTGACGTATTATCAAAACCGTTATGGTGCTTGGAAAGAAGACACCGCTCAAGTAGTACCCTCCAGACAAGGGTTGGAAACAAAAAGTTAATGGGTTCTATTCAAGCTTTACGGGGAACGCGGGATATTCTGCCAGAAGAAGTTGGGTATTGGCAGAACGTTGAAGCGATCGCACAGCAAATTCTCAACAGAGCGGCTTATCAAGAAATTCGTCCCCCGATTTTTGAGCGGACGGAGCTATTTGAACGCGGGATTGGGGAAGCCACCGATGTCGTTGGCAAGGAAATGTATACTTTTAACGACCGAGCCACCCCGCCCCGTTCTATTACTTTGCGTCCTGAAGGGACAGCAGGTGTCCTACGCTCATTCATTCAAAATAATCTCTACGCCACTGGAGGAGTGCAACGCCTCTGGTATACGGGACCAATGTTTCGCTACGAAAATCCTCAAGCAGGGCGTCAGCGGCAATTTCACCAGCTGGGAGTAGAGGTGCTAGGTAGTGCTGATCCACGGGCAGATGTAGAGGTAATTGCGATCGCCACAGATATTCTGCAAACTCTAGGTCTAAAAGACCTGCGGTTAGATATTAACTCAGTGGGGAATCCAGAAGACCGACCGCGCTATCGGCAGGCGTTGGTAGACTACCTGACGCCCTACAAAGATGAATTAGACCCAGACTCCCAAGATCGTCTGACGCGGAACCCCTTACGGATTTTAGATAGTAAAGACGAACGCACACAAAAAATCGTTGAGGCGGCTCCCAGTATCCTGGACTATCTCGGTATAGACTCTCGCCGTCACCTGGAAAAGGTGCAACAGCTACTAACTGACGTGGGAATTCGTTACCAGTTGAACCCTCGTTTAGTACGTGGACTGGACTACTATACCTACACGGCTTTTGAAATCCAGTCCGATGACTTGGGTGCTCAAGCAACCGTGTGTGCTGGCGGTCGCTATGATGGGCTGGTGGCACAATTGGGAGGACCCCAGACACCAGGAGTAGGCTGGGGAATGGGGCTGGAACGTTTGATTTTACTGCTTCAAAAACTACAACAACCACAACGCCCAGCACTGGATTTTTATATGATATCCAGGGGTGAGACGGCAGAAGCTCAAGCGCTACAACTGTCTCAAAAACTTCGTCAGGCTGGGTTTGCCGTGGAACTCGACTTGAGCGGTAGCGCCTTTGGTAAGCAATTTAAACGGGCTGACCGGAGTGGGGCAGTTGCTTGCTTGGTGCTGGGAGATGCCGAAGCAGAGAGTAAAACGGTAAATCTCAAGTGGTTGAAGTCTGGAGAACAACAAGCGATCGCCCAAGCTGAGTTGTGGGAAAGAACAGAGCAGCTACGACAGCAGATTAATAGCTTTAAATAGATAGTTGTTGGTGAGTAGTTAGTTGTAGGCGATCGTCTATCAGAATTAGACTTAGAAAATTAAATATTAGACGCTAGATATTAGACTTTAGACGGAAGCGTCTTCCACAGTCCGGAATGATTCCTATATAGAAGAATCGCTAACAACTAACTATGGAATTTTGGGAATTTTTACTACAGAAAGAGGGTGAGCGCTCTTGGTTACCCATAAAGTCACCAAACATTGAAATTGAAGCAGGTCGGTATCGAGTAGTGGCTCACTCAAGCCGCATCAATACTGATGTAGAAATTTGCGTGACTCATGACAGCATTGAGGAAGTCCCACCGAAGCGACGCTCACAGAAGCGCTCGCGCCGCACTAACCCAGAAGGTTTGATGGTTGTTATTCCCTTCACTTACCTCAAGCCGGGACGGTGGGAATTGCGATGCTGTGGCGATATTATGTCCGATTTTCTGGGCAAATCCTGGCAGAAAGCGATTCGGCTGCAAGTCTTACCCAAACCGCAAGACGTTTTACCAACAGAACCTGTACTATCAGTAGTAAATACTACCGAGAGCGAGGTCGAAGCGGCTTCGAGCGAAAATTCCTCCTCCCATTCTGTTCCCGATTTAGCGATCAAACCCACCCCAAGCGAAGCTCCTCAGACATCCATAACTGCTGCATCGGCAGTTCGTGAGCCAGAAGTCATAGTTAAGAATGGGGCTAATAACAAAGCTTTAGAAAATTCTCAATCTTCCCTTAGCTGTGAATCAGAAACCCCTGTCAACAGCGAGGCTGTGGAAAATTCTCAATCTTCCACCCTTAGCCATGAATCAGAAACCCCTGCCAACAGCGAGAACATCGATGAACATCAACCCTTACCGATAACCTTTGTAGATGTAGATACACTAATTCCCCTTGATCTGCCTGAGTCCGACGAGAATCAAGTAGAACTCAGCGGCAACTCAACGAACGGAGCAACATCGAGCAACCCCATCTTGGATCGATCGCTCCAGATGCTAGAGCAAATCTTACAGCAGGTGCTCGATCCGGTATTGCAGGATTTAGACCCACCCGAATCTCCAGAACCGGAGCAAACCGAGCTTGAGCAAATACCCGTAACACCTGAGTTAGAGTTGCCTCCAGAAAGGCAAGGGTTAATATTAACCCTCGAAGACGATGCTTATACGGCACGGCGGGGACAGCCTTTGACCATTACTGGGCAAGTGGATGTCTTGGATGTGAATCAGTTGAATGGCAGCGAACCTGACAGTTTTGTGAACTCTGTTTTCCAAGGCAACCTGCGCTATCAGTTGCGTGACCCTCAAACCTCACAAGTCCTGCTCGATGTCCAACAGCCGTTACCTGAACAGCCGCTACCGTTGGCGTTTAACCATACCCTGGATATTCCTCCAGACTGCAAGACTCGCCTGATTTTAGGGAAAGTGACACTTTATGGGTCATCCCCTGTCGCTTTGACCAGTCAACCGTTTACGATTAGTGCCGATCTAGACGAGTTATTGGGAGCGATCCTTCCAGGAACCAAGGTGATGCCTGTAGCAAAAATGTTGGTACTCGCCAACAAATTCACTTCTGTACAAGAAAATTCTGTCGAAGAAAATGAGGCAAATCTGTCAGAATTGGCTGAAGCACCTTTGGCTCAGGCACCGCTTAACCTGATAGATGTTCAAAGCAGTCCGTCCCTGCCCTTGGAACCCGCTTCCCCCAAACCCCTACCGCCGCAAATTTACCACCCTACTCCCAGTCCTAAAGGGTCAAAATCTCTTAATTTACCCAACTTTCCTAGAGTGTCACCCGTTGCAACGAATACAGAATCTTCAGCAGCCCAGGAGAAGCGGGAAGATACTGTAGAGCAACCAGTTGCTCTTGCCGATGACCTTTCGCCTGAAACACCAAACTCCCTGCAAGCAGACACAGCTGAAGACAACCTAATAGAGTCACCAACTCAGGAAGCGCTGCAACAATCAGAGGATGACAATTTGGACAAAGATGTCGTTCTAGAAGTAGATTCCGCCTCTAGTATTTGGGATGAAACGACAGTACCAGAGCCTTTGGTTGCGTTCGTAGATGTCACCAGCGATGCCTCAGAGTCGCTCAAGCCAGCCGAGATCGCTACATCAACTGCTGAGAATCAGCAGAAGGAGTCACAGACAACTAAATCACTGGATACTCCCGAACCGGATAGCCAAGCCACTGAGGTTCGAGGCACTGAACCCAAGGCTGATGAGTCTACTTCTTTAGATAATGCCTTCCAAGCTTTAAAAGTCCAAGACCGTTTTTGGTTGCGACTGAATTCTATGGCGGCAGATGCTGAGTTGTCTTTCTCGTTGAGGTCTGAGCTATCGCCACCTCATAACCTAGAAGCTACGCAACCGCTAAATTCTCATCCTGCGATCGCTGAGGTTGAGGAAGTCACACAATCACTAAATTTTGATGAATCGATGTGGGAAGAATCTGATGAGTTGGGTAGCAAAGCGGATACAGCTGAACCACCCCCTCCTCCTGAAGAAAATACTTCCCTAGAAGAGGCAACGCCGATTCAGCCACCTCCGTTAAGTGTCGGGGATAGAGACTGGGCGGATCGAGAAATTGTTGTAGAAGACGAAGAGCCACCTACACAAAAAGAGCCTATTGTCAACCGTCCTATCGTTGAACCGATTAAGCCAATTACCTCGGTTAGCTCTAAGCCTGAACTGAAGATTCCTGCGCCTCTAAAGCCTGAGTTACCACTTCCAGCCCCCACCCTCTTCATCCCCACAAGTGAGCTGGCGGCTGGGGAACCTGTGACAGTTCGTGTCAAATTGCCGCCTCATTCAGCGCGTCTTTGTGTCAAGCTATGGGTTCAAGACCGACAAAGTCGCTATCTCCTGGATGGTCCCCGTTGGTTAGTAGATTTGTTACCAGATGGTGCTGGTCAATTGGAGGCGATGACGCAATTAGTTATCCCGTTTGGTAGTGCAGAAATTCGGGTTGAGGCGATCGCGATCGATCTAGATAGCCAACGGGAAAGTCATAAAGTAGCCGTTGACTGTGTGGTACTTCCTCCTGACTTACCTAACTTCTCTCTCGATGAGTTTGAGGCGTAATGAAAAAAGAGCTGATACAAGCCCTCTGTAAGCAAATCCGGAGCAGTTGAGAGTAGCGGTGTATTCAGTAAAGGTGTTTACTAGCGACAAGCCTACGTCCAACATGATTAAGTATTACTGGATGAACCAGGCAGCTGGGCACAAAATCGTTAGGCAAATGGATCAAGATGAGATTGCAGCACTGGGGGCTTCCCTGCGCCAGATCGATCAGAGGCTGTTGACCCCAGCCAAGCAAGAGGACACGACTAGAGTTTGGTATCAGGGCGGAGAGCCTTATTTTGACGTGTTTGTGGATCTCCGTCAGGGAAAAATTGAGTGGTTCCAGTTTACGTTGCGCGGAAAATCGATTTCCTGGAACCCGCAGAATTCTGCTTGGAACACTGGGGCAACCAATGAAATGCGATCGGACGATGCTACTTTCTATCCCGCAAGCAAACTAATTGAGAGCGACAAGCAAACCGATTTGACATTCATTCAGTTAGTCCGCTCGATTCTGCAAACCCGCGCTGGTGAAGAGATTTTCGACCAGATGCTGGCACTATTTGATACCGTAAATTAGATACTTGGGGCAGATCCTGCCCCATTCCTTATTTAGCAGACAGATAGACATTTAACATTGTTCTGTAATAATGACTATCTGTTCAATTAGGGGAAAGGAGGGTATTTTATGGCTGGTAGCAGAGTCAGTGCAGATTTATGGGTGAGTGAGTACATCACTCCTTGGGATATCTACGTTCATGGCGTAACTAAAGTTCTCGCCTACAAAAAAACGGATTACCAGGAAATGTACATCGTTGAAACGGGTGCTTATGGTAAAGGGCTGGTTTTGGATGGGAAGTGGCAATCCTGTACTGGCGATGAATTTCTCTACCACGAATCCCTCGTACACCCAGCAATGATTTGCCATTCCGCACCTCGAAATGTTCTCGTCTTAGGAGGCGGTGAGGGGGCGACAGTCCGTGAAATCCTGCGCTGGACGACCGTTGAGCAGGTAATGATGGTGGATATTGATGGTGAAGTGGTAGAAGCTTGCCGGGAACATCTACCAGAGATGCACCAAGGTGCTTTTGAAGATTCTCGAACCAATTTAGTGATTGGGGATGCCCTGGAAATTTTAGATACGACTTCCGAGAAGTGGGATATCGTTATTTCAGACCTTTCTGACCCGATTGAAGAAGGCCCTTCATTTCAACTATTTACGAAAGAGTATTTTGAGAAAGTGCAGCGAGTTCTCGCACCAGGTGGATATTTTGTGGTACAAGCTGGACCCGTTTCTCCCGTTGAACTAACACTTCATGCTCGTCTGGTGAATACTCTTGGGGCAGTTTTTCCCAACGTGCATTCTTATAGTGCCTATACGCCCAGCTACGGTTCACCGTGGGGATTTGCTATTGGTTCGACAGAAGCGATCGCATCTCAACCCGATCCAGCAACGATTGATCAATTACTTGCCCAAAAAACAACGGGTGGCTTTCGCCTGATCGACGGCATGACACTGCTAGGAATACTCCAAACTCCTGCCTATATCCGAAAAGCGATCGCCTCAGAAACCCAAGTTTACACCATCAAAGAACCGCCGAAATTCTTTGGTAAAGGTGCATTGGGTCAATAGATTATCAGGCTAGGTTTATCTCTATATCCCCTCATTCCCAGCCTCTGACTGAAGCTGTGGCAATTCCTCGCTGCTTCTTTGTCACAAAATTTGAAGCAGCGTTGCAACTCTTAACTTAAAGAGGCTCTTCCACTCACCTAGACCTTGGTAGACTCTAAAGTGCATCCCTGTATAGGTGTGCCTTGAAAAAAGTCATTATCGCCATACCACCCAGCCATTGAATTAGTAAGCAAAGAAAAGAAAAACAAGCACATGGTAGATTCCCTTAAAAAACCTGGCTTTGACGAACTGCGACCAGGGGTGAAAGTCCCGGCGAAAGAAACCCTGCTGACGCCTCGGTTCTACACAACGGACTTTGATGAAATGGCGCGGATGGATCTGTCCCCCAATGAGGATGAGCTACGGGCAATCATCGAAGAATTCCGCGTTGACTATAATCGTCATCACTTTGTGCGAGATGCTGAGTTTGAGCAATCCTGGGAGCATATTGATGGGGAAACGCGCCAGGTGTTCGTTGAGTTTTTAGAACGCTCCTGTACGGCAGAGTTTTCCGGATTTTTGCTCTACAAAGAACTCGGACGCCGCTTAAAAGACAAAAACCCCCTCTTGGCAGAAGGTTTTAACTTAATGTCTCGCGATGAAGCACGTCATGCTGGCTTCCTCAACAAGGCGATGTCAGATTTTAACCTATCGCTGGATTTGGGATTTCTCACTAAGAGCCGCAAATACACGTTTTTTAAGCCCAAGTTTATCTTCTACGCCACCTACCTCTCCGAGAAGATTGGCTACTGGCGGTACATCACCATTTATCGCCATCTGGAAGCGCATCCAGAAGACCGCATCTATCCGATTTTCCGATTCTTTGAAAACTGGTGTCAGGATGAAAACCGCCACGGCGATTTCTTTGATGCATTAATGAAAGCCCAGCCTCAGATTTTGAATGATTGGAAGGCGAAGCTATGGTGTCGTTTCTTCTTGTTGTCGGTGTTTGCGACAATGTTTCTTAATGACATCCAGCGCTCTGGATTTTATGCGAGTCTGGGTTTGGATGCCCGCGAGTATGATATCCATGTCATTAAGAAGACCAACGAAACCGCAGGACGGGTATTTCCGGTGATTTTGGATGTGGAAAATCCGGAGTTCTATGATCGCTTAGACATTTGCATTAAGAATAACGAACAGTTGAGTGCGATCGCCTCTTCAAATACTCCGAAATTCCTGCAATTCTTCCAAAAACTGCCCCTTTACCTCTCCAGTGGTTGGCAGTTGCTACGGCTGTACCTGATGAAGCCTATCGACATGACTTCCCAGCAGGCTGCCGTCCGCTAAAGTTTGCTCCACTAAGTTTTGTTCTTGGCGGTTCTACACTTCGTAGAGCCGCTTTTTATGGCGTTAAAGGATACCTAGACGGGTACTGTATACTCATCTTGACCGC
>DATNQT010000577.1:0-12422 GCA_036703885.1 Candidatus Sericytochromatia bacterium | reverse complement strand
GGCAGCGCGGGAAGCGACAGGTTTGGGCATCATTACCGAAGTGATGGATACTGCCGATCTCGATAAGATTTCGGAAGTGGCGGACGTTGTGCAAGTTGGGGCAAGAAATATGCAAAATTTCTCGCTCCTTAAGAAAGTCGGCGCTCAGGAGAAACCCGTGCTACTGAAGCGGGGGATGTCGGAAACGATTGAAGAGTGGTTGATGGCAGCAGAGTATATTCTGGCGGCAGGGAATCCAAATGTGATTTTGTGCGAACGGGGAATCCGGACGTTTGATCGACAGTATGCTCGGAATACGCTGGATTTGTCAGTGTTGCCAGTATTGCGATCGCTAACTCACTTGCCGATTATGATTGACCCCAGTCACGGTACGGGTCGCGCTGAGTACGTTCCGGCAATGGCAATGGCTGCGATCGCAGGTGGTGCTGATTCGCTGATGATTGAAGTGCATCCTAATCCTGCTAAAGCTTTATCTGATGGGCCTCAATCCTTGACTCCAGAGCGGTTCGACCGTTTGGTGCAAGAAATGGCGGTGATTGGCAACGCTGTAGGGCGTTGGCATGAACCTGCTACTGTTCTTGCCTAAACGTTTTAGTCTTGCTGGTTGAAAATTGAAGATTGGCAAGTAGGTAGGCGTAAATCCATCTATTTGTGAATTAATGTAAAGCTCAATTCAGCTTATATTGAGCAATAAGTTACATTTATTTACAATTTAGGTTTAATTATGCCTACCTACTTATGAGCAGGACTCTCGCTTTCCAACAACTGCGGGTAGAGTTGATTCCAGTTGGATAGGGAAGTTGTTCGGTTGGTACACTCAGCAGTTAATAGAGAGTGCCAGTTTAGACGCTGATTTGCATACACTGTTTCTGGAAATTTCACAGTTACTCAAATCGCCTCTAGCGCTTTATCACCCGAAAATTGTGTTCCGCGTACTGAGTCAAAAATTTGCTAGAGCAGGTGTACAGGTTTAACTGACAATTTAGTTTGTGAACCTGCAACCTGCTAGCGTTAGTCTGAGTTGATTAGGAAGGGATATATTGCTTTGATATTTTTCTGCACCTGCTCAAGTTCCTGGTGCTTCTGGGCGATAAATTCTTTATCAGACTCTCGCTGTTCCAGAGTTTCTTTGTGAGCTTTCTCTTGGCGCTCTAGGACATATTCATAAGTTGAAATAGCCTGCTTGATAGCTTCATCAGCTAATTCCACTCGGTAATAAAAAATCGAGGCAATATTTTCGATAACCTTATTAAAGGTTTCCTCTACAGATTCATCAAACCTCTGGAAGCCTAAATCATAAACCTTCTGTTTCGCTTGAATGTGAAGCTGATCTTCATCAGGGCCACCAAACAAAAATGACCCAATCGCGGCCGCCGCTCCACCAGCTAATAGTAATGGTACAAGCCCAAGTCCCGTAAATAGAGCTAATGCACCGAATGTTAATCCACCTGCTCCGATACCTCCCATTAAACTAATACCACCTTCCTCGTTTCCAGCAGACTGGCTTACTGAACTCACACCTAATTTGTCTATTCCCTTAGCCAAAGTGATAAGGCTAAACTGTTCAGTTAAATTAGTGCTTATCTGACTATCAAGAATTTGCAGGTTATACCTTATAGCTTCTATTTCATAGCGAATTTGTTGGTCTAAATTAGTAACATTTTGCTTTAAAATTGTATCTGCTACTTGTCTATTCCACCATTCATCTATTTCCGTTGATAGAGAGTGAGTAAATTGATTGGCATAGTCTTTAAGTAACTTTTCCTTATCCCACAGAGGTGAATACTCAGAAATCCAGTCACCACTTTTGGCGGCGATACGCTCACCTAATCCCTCTACCCATTTATCCCAAGATTCAGCTACCTGCTGAATAGAAGCTTCGATTAGTTTATCGGCAAAGTTTCGGATTCTGACATCACGACCGCTGGCTTCTCCAATCTGTTCCAAAATTTTCTGCTTTTCTGCTTCAGAAAGGTTAAGCTTGCCATCTAAAACATCCTCTGCTTGATGCAGTCCATTGAAACATTCTTGAATCAAGATTTTAATTTTGGTAACAGCTTGATTGATTTCTAAAGAGCCGCGCTCAAGCGCCAGGAATTTATCGACTGAGCCAGTGAAATCCTGAAATGCTTTTAGCCAATCATCCTCGATTCCATTCACAATCGCATTCAGTGCTGATTGAGCAGAGATGAAGTGGATGCGGTTTTCACCTGCAACAATGGAATTTTGTCCCTGTACGAATCTCTCGATCCGCTGTTGCACTTGATTTCGACCCTTTTCTGTACGAACTAAATCCATAAAATTACCCACTACAAAAAGATTGTCAGCAGGTTTATCTTGGAAACCACCATTTAGCTGAAATTTTAAGTCTTGAAGCAAGTCCCGTTCTCCCTGAGTTAGAGAGCGGGAGGCATTCGTCAAAAAAATAGCTGCATCAGTATCCTTAAGCAGTTTTTGAGTAACAGCCGTGCGCTCAGGGTGTTCGTTCAATCCAGGGGAATCGATAATTTCTACACCATTGCTGCATAAATCCAGGTCTGGATGCTCAAAAACAATCTCGTCAATCTCAGACTGGGCTAGCTCATTAGTGAGATTACCCAGTGCAGCTTCTTCTGAAATCGCTGCCTTTTCTTGATACTGATTAAATGGAATTTCCTCTTCCCGTCCATCCTGATAGCGACAGACTACCCGCTTTTGCATTCCATATCTCAGAATTGTCACTGTGCCACTACAAGGAATTTCTCTTACGGGTTGGATCTCTTCACCTAGCAAGGCATTTAGTAAGGTTGATTTCCCTTGGCTAAACTCTCCTACCACTGCCACCCGAAACCGCTGAGATTGTAATTTTTGAAAGACCTTTTCTATCTCCTCGATAAGAGTGTGAGGCAGGAAATCACGATTACTACACTCTTGAATTATCTGGAAAATTTCATTACAAAAATTGCTGAGTTGCTGCCGAGAGTTCTGAAACTCTTTCAACTGCTGATAAGACGTGACTCGTTGCTGTTGAGTCCCTTTGTCTTCAGGTTTAGTAGGTAGAGCTGCCATCATATCGCTTGCAGCCTTAACAAATATAGTATCTAGTTCCTGAAACCGAGCCGGAGCGAGTAAAAACTGCACCTCATCCAAAGCTGCTGTCTCCACAGTTCCTTGATGAGTGAATCCAGCTTCGAGAACTGCCAAGTGTCGCGGGTTAATCCCTAGCCGATTGGCAATTGCCTCTAAATATTTCTTCTCACGGGCATCCATGTCTCCATCTGCTGCCGACATTTCATAGCCAAAGCCAATCAACAACAGCCTTTCTGATTCAGAAAGTGGAGCCGTCAGCGTTTGCAACTCATTCAGCTTTTTATAAACTTGATTCTGTCGAATTCCTTTACTCAATAGCTGCGTTAATTGACGTGCATTCCCTGCTGAGGGAATAAATCGATTGATGGTTTTCTGCCAGCCTTGCTTTTCCTCGTCTGTAACTGTGCCATCTACAAGCATCACTCCCAGCAGAACCGTTACCAACGCAGCCATAAAAATTACGGGAGGGTTGAGATCTCGTTGACTGAGCTTCTGTCCAGTAAGGCGCGACAACAGATCAACTGCCTCAGAGCCAACCAACGTAGTATCCATAATGTCTGTAAGCCAATAGTGTTAGTCCCCGTCTAGTATGTCGAGAATTTACGGAGAATAAATCCGGGAAAATACGGTTATCTTCGCTGACAAGACCAGCTAATCTCGAAGCAATTTGCTTCCCAAAAAGTCAGAAATATGCTGTTTCAGTTCTCCCCCGCAATTCAGGCTGGCATTGACGCTAAAAATTACCTGCAAGTCTTTACGTCCGCAGGAGTGCCGTTGAGCATCGCTAGAGATAAAGCAACAGGTCAGTTTGTTGGTCACGCAGTTGGTGTTCTGAGCAATGGCGCGGCGCTTAATCCGCTAGCAGCTATTCCACAGCTAGCAATGGGTGCAGGGCAGATGTCTCAAATGCACAGAGGATTTCAAGCTGTCCAAGCCAGCTTGGGAGTCCTACAAGCGACTACAGCAGTGATTGGTGTCGGCGTGGCGGCTAGTGTGGCACTTTCTGCTGTGAACTTGTATCAAACGCTGAAACTAAAGAAAGCGGTAGAGAGGCTAGAAGTCAAGGTAGATAACGGTTTTATTGACCTAAAACAAGCCTTGAAAGACCAGGGATCTGAAGTTAGGCAACTGATTGAGCAAGTTGCCCAAGACATCAAGTTTGAGCAGCATCGCCTAGTGCTAATTCGGGCTTATGGATTGTTTAATCAAGCGATGCACCGCCTCCAAGTCTCGATGAATCTACAAGATGTAAACCGTAGAAATGCCGAAATTGATGCGGCAAGGGGAATGTTGTTCGAGGCTTTGGCAGACTACACCAATCCTCAGCTATTAGAGGAGACTTGTGCGGCTGGACAACTCCGGAGGCTAGAATGCGCTTGGGCAATTGACCAAACCATTATTGCAACCTATCAAGTGCAGAATGAGTCAGCAGCAGTAAGCGATCGCCTCTCCCATCTCCAAGACAAAATCCGTCAAGATTCCCTCACTGTAATCGATCGCTGTGAAACAGAAGATGAGCTTGATTTCCTCTTCCCTGAACTCACGCGAATTCACGACCACGATCTAGCTGTACTAGAATCCTGGCAAAATAATGTGGATTGGATGCGATCGCTTCCTCCATCCGAAGTAAAACTGCTCCAAAGTGCTGACTTCAATAACTCAGAAATCCCAGTTAATTCAGACATCAACGCCGATACAATAGCCGATTCAGCACCACCAGAACAGTTACTCTACGAGAATTTAAAGCAAAAATCTCATCCCGCCTCCCTGCGCGATCAGCTAGTTTTGATGATGAAACCTAGCTTACGTCAGGAGTTTGCATCATATATAAGTCAGCAATCTGCGATCGCAGGTTACAAAACATTAGTCCCAGCAAATTTACAAAAAGCCTCAGACTTAGCAGTTGCTAATCTCTACTGGTATTTCAAAGTCAGAGATGAATCAGAAGAAGAGGCAGTAACGGCGTAAAAAATTAAAATATGATTTCGCCCCCCTAGCCCCCAATTTTGGGGGAACCGGATTTCAAAGTCCCCCAGAATTGGGGGATTTAGGGGGCTAGACAGTACTCTTAAAAGCAGCAATTCATACTTTGATTCACCTACCACTTACCACCTAAAACCTCAATGCTACAAAGAAAGCGATCGCATCTTTGTTGCTTGTGAACGGCAGCGTTCGATATAGATTTGAGCAACCCTATCGCTTGGGTTAATCCTCAAGACAGCTTCAAACTGTATTACCGCTTCTCGATAAGCCTGTTGATAGTAGAAGAATAACCCTTCTTCAAAAATAGATTTTGTCGCTAACTTACCTTCTTTAATATTCGCCTCATCCCCATCAAATACTTCAAAAACTGCCACCGCTTTTGACTTCCCCTTAACCTTTGTTTGCTCGATGAAGCGGATACAGTAGTCCATTGGGTTGTGCAAACGCACCAAAGTTTGCCCAGAGATTAACAACGACACCCGATACCTTTTCGTTAGTTCTTCCAGACGAGAGGCTAAGTTAACCGCATCACTAATTACCGTACTATCCATCCGGTTTTGTCCCCCGATTGTCCCCAGCATCAGACAACCTGTATTGATGCCAATCCCGATTCTAATCGGTGCATAGCCATGTACAGTGCGATATTGATTATAATCTGCCAAACGTTGCAGCATCGCGATCGCAGCTTTCACCGCATCATCCGCCCTTCCTCCAAACAGTGCCATAATCCCATCGCCAATATACTTATCAATAAAGCCCTGATTTTCAATAATCGCTGGTTCCATCCGCGAGAGATAGGCATTAATAAACTTAAAATTCTCCTGGGGAGTCATGCTTTCAGAAAGACTGGTGAAGTCGCGAATATCAGAAAATAATACCGACATCTCCTGCTGCACGTTGTCACCTAATTTGACATCGACAAGACTTTTATGCCCCAGAAGTGAGAGAAATTCATTCGGCACAAAACGTCTAGCGGCTTTAGTTAATTCTGATTCAGCCAAGAGAGCGAGTTCCATATTGCAATTGACTTCAAAAAGCTCTTCAATGAACTTTTGCCGCTCTACCTCTGCTTGTTTGCGGTCTGTGATATCTTGAATCGCATTGATAGCATAGACAACCTTACCGTTAGCATCATAGATAGGCGTTGCCGAAACTTCTATGGGAGTAATCTTATCGCCTTGGTGGACTTCTAAATCATCTGCGATCGCACTTTCACCTTTCAATGCTCTTACAATAGGCAATTCAAGAGGAGGATACTCCTCGTTCGTGCCTGCTTTATAGACTTGATAAACCTCTGATAATTTCTCGCTCAGGGTGTCTGGCACAACTCCTTTACCAAGTATCTTTTTTGCCTTCTGATTAATGTAGCAAAGTTTACCCTCTGCATCCAATACGCCTACACCTACTGGCATCGCTTCCAAAAACTGTTCCAAGCGATTCTCATTCTCCTGAAGTTGAGAAATCAGTGCAGCTTGTTTGCGAGTTAATTGTTCCAGCGCCTGATTCATTTGCTGGAGTTGGGTATTTTGTTCGGCTAACTTTTTATTTTGAAGATAACTATTGATGGCTTCTTTTACGGTCAAGTTTAAATCTTCAGGATGCCAAGGCTTGGCGATGTAACGATATAAATTTGCATAATTGATGGCATTGGCTACGGCATCTAGATTCGCTTGCCCTGTCAACATTATCTTAGGAGTTTCCGGCAGGATTTCGTGAATACGCTTTAATAACTCATCCCCTTTAATTGTGGGCATGAGGTAATCTGAAATAACTAAAGCAATTTCATAGTCCTCTTCGAGCAACTCTTCTACTAACTCTAGAGCATATTCTCCGCCTTCTGCTGTTTCAATAATGAATTCATCACTGAGAGCTTTCTTCAGATGTATTTTTAGAGTATCAAGAATTGTTGGTTCATCATCAATACAGATAATGACGCTGTTATTCATTGTTTTGATAACCTCGCATCCTTTAATTTAATCGGAAGCGATACAGTAAAAGTTGTTTTACCCGGCATCGACTCTACTTCAATTTCCCCCTCATGTTTTTCAATAATTTTCTGGACAATATCCAATCCCAATCCACTACCTTCTCCAGTAGGTTTTGTAGTAAAAAATGGCTCAAATATTTTATCCTGTATTTCCCTAGGAATACCCTTGCCAGTATCAGTAATAGTAATTATCACTTTGGTATCTTCCTGAGTTGCATTAATAGTTAAGATTCCTTTATAATCCATCGCTTGCAAAGCATTATGGATAAGATTTGTCCAAACTTGATTGAGTTCATCAGGATAGCAAAACACGGGTGGCAAATTAGCATAGATTTTGATGACTTCTACACCCTGCTTCAGTTGATTTTGATAAAGAGTTAATACAGTTTCAATTCCCTCAGTAATATTAACCTCTACCTTTTCACTCGTAGCATCATAACGAGCATAGCTTCTAAGAGAAAATACTATTTTTGCAGCACGATCTGTGGCAGTACTAATAGTTTTAGTGCTTTTTTTTAAGCTAGTAAATTGGTAAGCCATATTTAAAATAGTTTGGCTATATGAGTCCTGTAGTAAAGGTAAAAAACCTTCAATCTCATCATAAATACCAAGGTCAACTAAGATATCAGCAATAATGTCAGAATTCGCAACATTTTGGAATTCCAACTGGCGAATCAAACCCTTTTTAAGTTGGCGTCTCTCCCGACTGGAAAACGTCATCTCTTGTTGATTAGATTTATGAAGTAAGGCAAAAAAGTCTTGTTGGCGTTCTGGAGAAAGTTGTTGTAAAAACTTTGGTAATGTTTCTAAGTCCCGATCCACGAAATGGGCAATATTGTCTATTGAGGCACGAATCGCTCCTAGAGGGTTATTGATTTCATGACCAATGCCTGCAATCAGTTGTCCCAGTAATGCCATTTTTTCAGATTGAACTAATTTACTTTGGGTAGCTTTCAGCTCGTCCAACGTTTTTGATAGTTCCTCATTTTTAGTTTGCAGACCTTTTTTCAGGGAACTGATTGCCAAGTGCGTTCTCACACGCACCAAAACCTCTTCAATTTGAAAGGGTTTTGTGATATAATCAACACCACCAATACTAAAAGCTTTTACCTTATCTAGTACATCGTTGATGGCACTGATAAAAATAACCGGGATGTCGCGGGTAACTTCATCTGCTTTTAGGCGATCGCAGACTTCGTAGCCATCCATTTCTGGCATCATAATGTCGAGCAAAATTAAATCGGGAGGGAAGCCCCGTGCGGCTGACACCGCCAACTTTCCATTAGTTACGGGTCGAACTATATATCCTTTCTGAGATAAAATATCGGCTAGAAGTCGTAAATTAGCGGGAGTATCATCAACGACTAAAATATTTTCTTTATAGGTACTTGTAAAAGCAGTCATCTTAGTTTTATTGTTATTCGTTTTCTTGAATAAAACTCAAAATCTTGTCGTATTCAAAATTATCAATATAATAAGTGAGAGCTTGAGCCAGGACAGTATCCTTCGTACCGATGTGCGCTATTAAGGTGCTAATTCTATCCAAGTCAACATTGAGCAGTGCCTGTTTGAGATTCGCTACCCAAACAACCGGAAGCGTTTGGAAGGATAAAGGATTAATGATGTTCGGCGCAGTCGTTCCGGAAGGATAGGAGAAATCAGATTTTTCGGCTTCGGAAGGGGTTTTGTCTTCATAAATGTAACGCACCCCAATATGTTTGTTCATAGCTGCAAAAACATCTGCCTCTCGGAAAGGCTTACGCAGAAAGTCATCACAACCCGCCGATAGCACCACAGCCCGTTCCTCTTCCAAAGCACTGGCAGTCAAGGCAATAATAACGATCGCTTGCCCTTTGATAGTAGATTTGATTTGTTTAGTGGCTTCGTAACCATCCATCACGGGCATCCGCATATCCATCCAGATTAGATGAGGTTCCCACTTATCCCAGATTTCAATTGCTTCTTTCCCGTTACAGGCTTCTTTGAGTTCAAAGCCAAGAGGGTTGAGCAGTTTAATCAACAATAGGCGATTAATAGGTTTGTCATCCACAATCAAAATTCGATACCGAGGCTGGTTCGGTTCGAGAGCAATAACATGGCGTATCGGTTGCTGGCTACCGATGTCGCGAGCTTCCACTCTAGTGACTTTAATGTCAAATTTGAAGAGACTGCCGCGCCCTATCTCGCTGCTAACCCTCATAACCCTCATGTCACCCCCCATCAGTTGCACGAATTGGCGGCTAATCGGCAAACCCAAGCCTGTCCCTTCTTGTGCGTCTTTACCCGTTTGGGTTTGTACAAAAGCTTCAAAGAGGCTATCTAGTTCATCAGGAGCAATACCAGCACCCGTGTCTTCGATTTCAAAGAGTAGGGAGTAGGGAGTGGGGAGTAGGGGCGGTGCCCCCGTGCCCGCCTTGGAGTCGGGAGAGAAATTTGCAAGAGAAGTCTCTGCATTCTCTTCCCTAATCCCCACTCTTAGGGATACGCCACCTTCTTGCGTAAACTTAAAAGCATTACTGAGCAAGTTAATTAAGATTTGGCGCAGCTTAACTTCATCGGTGCGGATGTATCGGGGAACATCGGGGGCGCGATCGCAAGTTAACTGCAATCCTTTGTCCTCAGCTGTGAGTCGAAACATATCTTCTAAATCATCGAGCAAGCGGTAGAGGTCGAAGTTATTTTCGTTGAGAGTAGTGCGCCCTGCTTCAATTTTCGACAAATCTAACACTTGATTGATTAAGGTGAGTAGGTGTTCTCCACTACGGCTAATAATGTTGAGATTTTCTTGGTGTTCCGGTGGGAGAATATTGCTGCGATTTATCACTTGGGAAAAGCCCAGAATTGCATTGAGAGGCGATCGCAATTCGTGGCTCATGTTAGCAATGAAAGTACTCTTGGCTTGATTTGCTACTTCAGCCTTTTCTTTGGCTATGGCTAATTCAGCCGTGCGTTCTGCAACTCGTTGTTCTAAGGTTTCAAATGACTCTTGTAGTTGATGAGCCATACTGTTGAAGGACTTAGCTAGCTCCCCTAATTCGTCTGAGCGATCGAGTTCTACAGTTTTATCCCATTCTCCCTTGGCTAAGGCTTTAGCCGACTTGTTTAATAGCACAATCGGTTGAGTAACCCACCGCGCCGTCAGAATACCGATGACTATAGCTAGTGCTAAAGCGGCAAGACATAACACAATGGTGGTGCGAGTGTTGGCGTTGATTTGTTCCATAAACTCCGCTTCTGGCACTACCACCACGATTAGCCAGTCTAAGCCTCGACCATCTTGGAAGGGAACGATTTGCAAGAATTGTTGTTTGTCATCGAGCCAAAACTTAAGCTGCTGAGGGGTTTGAATCCGATTGAGGCTGCTAAAGTGTTGACTGATATACTGGGCTGTCTTTTGCGTTAAGGAATCGCTACTATTACTGGCTTTAATGCGCTGGGTTTTACCCTCCGCATCAATTGAAAAAGGTTGGCTCACCCTTGAACTGGCTACCAGCAGTCCGTCACGTTCGATGATAAAGGTTTGTCCAGATTGACCAACCTTGATACTGCGGAGAAATTCACCAATATCTGATAGAACTAAATCGGCTCCAAATACGCCGCGCAGGTTACCTTGGGAGTCGTAAAAAGGCTGACTTGCGCTGATGGTGAGCTTAGGGGCAGCAAAAAACGGATAAATTTTGCTCCAAGTCGCTTTGCCCGCTTGAACTGGAGTTGTATACCAAGCTCTTTTACGCGGATCATAGTAGGGGCTGGTAATTTTAACTAATTCGGCGCGATCGCCGTTTTTATCGATCCTATATCTGTGTCCTGCGCCCTTAGTGGAGTTATCTGTCAGTTGAATCCACAAACTGCGATCGTCGAAGCGCTCGATCCCAATAAATTCACCGCGTTCACTACCGAAGTAAATATAACTCATGGTCGGAAACTGCTGCATCTGTTTTGCGAAGTAAATCTGAAAACTACGCAAATCTTCAGGATTCAACAGATTGACAAGTCCTGCATCCGCATTTAGCTGATTAATTCGATGGGGCGTATCTAAGTAACTGTCAAGTTGCTGACGGATGCGGGTACTCACTTCATTCTGCAACTGAGTCACTAAGTTGCTTACCGCCTCCTCCCCATTTTTATAAGAGAGATACCCGACGAGTCCTACAGCTGCAAAAATTTGCAGCACAAAGGGGATAATGAGGATGCTTCGCAAAGGAACCTTTCCAGAAACTTTGGTAACTATCCGGTTTAAAGGTTTGATAACCATAAGCGCGATTTAACTTTGATAGTTAATTTCTGTTCAGATTTATTTGCACCCGGATAAAATTTAGCTTTATGGCTATATTCTTCTAAAGAATAAGTAAAATATATAGGTATTTAGAGTTCCTAAATTCCAGTTTCTCATCGTTATATCTAGGTATTTAATAAAAAATTATTTACAACTTTTTGCAAAAATGGAGTTCTTTTTAAAAGTTAATTTTTTAGAGAAAAATTAGTATCAAATTAATAATCTATTAGTAATACAAGTATTCTAATGTATTACGAACTAAATTCTTTACATCATACCTTTTCACTATTGATGCGATACACCTAGACCCCTCAAGCCCCTTTATCCCATTTGGTTAAATGTTTGCACTTATCTTAGAGGCGTGGTTTTAGGTGTTATACGGAATCCGATCTCATATTTAGGAAATTGGTATCAGACAGCAATTTGTGCAGGAGCAGCTGTACTTGATTAATTAGATTGAATGAGTTTCTGATCGGCTAAAGCTCGCGGCTTGCCAATCTGAAAAGCGGGAGTGGGAATGAAAGGATGAAAATCTCTCGTCTACAACACCATAAATTATTATTTATTAATCCAGCGAAACTGATAAGGTTGGTCTTTTGCACCCCAAACCCGATTCCCAGCTGCATCAAAACCGCGATCTAGGGTATCCATGCCAGCTTTATGCAACACAATTGTATTGGTGATTCTTACCGCTCCTCTGACGTTAGTAGGACAACCTTCAGGGGGCGTCTCACCGACATAATTTTCACCGGAGGGCTTCAAAAATACACTGCACGCACGCTCTCCAAGCTGGCTTTGCTGGACAAGTCGTTTAGCCTCTGGGCGATCGCATAAACCAATTAGCGTTTCTGGAGTTGCAGGCTTAAACGCCATTGATTCAACAGTCTCTCCATCGGTGCTAGGGCTGATTTGTAGAAAACGCTGCCGATAAGGTGCGGTAAGCTTTTGAGAAAGGGCTTGTTCTTGGTAAAGGAAAACAGTTGGGGCAGTATTGAGAGCGTCAGCATTTTCTACCGTCACTTGGCAAGTCGTCATGCGGACATTCGGTGCGTTAGGCGTTGCTGCTGCTTGTGCAGAGGTATCCATCACTCCTACCAGATGTGAAAC
>DATNQT010000576.1:0-3541 GCA_036703885.1 Candidatus Sericytochromatia bacterium | reverse complement strand
CGGTTAAGTGAAACGTTGTTGCGGCGAAGATACTTTGGGGGTTGCCCCACGGGAAAATAGCTCGATGCCAGGTTAATACTCAAACAAGAGCCTCTTTCCTCAACACGGAAGGGGCTTGCTTATATGTTTGCTGTAAATGAGAAATATATCGCCATAAACCTCTACCTTGGCATCGATTTTGGCACATCTGGGGCAAGGGCGGTTGTGATTAGTACTGCTGGCGACATCCAATTTGAGGTGCAATACCCCTTTAAAACAGCAGTAGCAGCTACAGCAACTGCTTGGCAAACTGCATTGTTTACCTTAATAGAGCAAGTTCCTCGGAAACTGCGGTATGAAATTAGGGCGATCGCACTCAATGGAACTTCCTCTACAGTACTCCTATGCGACGCAGTTGGACAGCCTGTTGATGAACCCCTAATGTACGACGATGGGCGCGGGTTAGAAATGATGGAAACGTTAAAAGCCGTTGCGCCCCCAAATCACACCGTATTAAGTGCCACCTCTAGCCTTGCCAAACTTCTGTGGTTTATTCAAAATTCCCAATTTCAAACAAACTATTACTTTTTGCATCAGGCAGACTGGCTAGCCTTTCTGCTGCACGGTCAACTAGCTGTAAGTGATTATCATAATGCATTGAAACTTGGTTACGATATCGAAGAATTATCCTATCCTAAATGGCTTGAAAGTTTAGAAATACCTATACATCTGCCCAAAGTTGTTGCTCCGGGTACACCCATTGCTGAATTATTACCTAATATCGCTAATCAGCTAGGTTTACGGGCAGAGTGCGTAGTATGTGCGGGAACAACAGATAGTATTGCCGCCTTTCTTGCTAGTGGTGCTAAGTCTCCGGGTGAAGCAGTAACGTCCCTCGGTTCCACCTTAGTGCTTAAGCTATTAAGTCATACCCGTGTCGAAGATTCCCGCTATGGGATCTACAGCCACAGATTGGGAGACTTATGGCTAGTTGGCGGTGCTTCTAATACGGGTGGTGCGGTACTGCGACACTTTTTCAACGATGCAGAATTAGAAAATCTAAGCCGCCGCATCGATGCAGCACGGGAGAGCCAACTAGATTATTATCCCTTATTGAAACCGGGCGATCGCTTTCCGATTAACGACCCCTATCTCTTACCCCGACTAGAACCACAGCCAGCTAAGTCAGTAGAATTCCTCCACGGTTTACTTGAAAGCATGGCTCGAATTGAATCACGGGGATATCAGTTATTGCAACAGCTTGCTTGCACCCCACTAAGTCATGTTTATACCGCTGGTGGTGGGGCTAAAAACCCAGCTTGGACAACGATTCGAGAGCGTCACCTTCAAGTACCTATACTGCCACCCGTTCACACAGCTGCTGCCTATGGCACGGCACTTTTGGCAATGCAAGGATACAATAAAAAATTCAGCTAATCTGAAAATACTTTTGAAGAATTAATTGTAATGAAACAGTTGTGTCATCCACAAATTGTTGTTGAGAACGTCCATCAGTATTTAAATGGGCTGATTCTTCATGGCTTAACGCTATGATGTTAACCGACGATTTACTGCTGTATTATAAGCGCTGTCACCGTCGGGCATTTCTGGACATTTACGGAAATCCAACTCAGCAAGATCCAGAGCAAGACTTTCTGCGGAAACTGCGACAGGATAGCCAAGCCCATCAGCAAGCGGTTCTCGCAAAAGTAAATCATCAGACACCCAACTATAGGCCAGGGGATTTGCAAGCTGGGGCAAAAGCGACTTTAGAATTGATGCGGCAGGGAACGGAACACATTTCTCAAGGCGTACTGCTGATGCAGATAGAGCGAGGTGTAACGCTGTTGAGCCGTCCCGATCTATTAGTCAAACAACCTGGTCAATCAGTATTTGGTGATTGGGCTTACGTTCCTACCAACATTAAGCTAGGCAGGCGTCCCAAACCAGAATATCAAATTGTTGCAGCTTTTAGTGCTCAACTTCTAGCGGATACACAGGGCGTTCTATCAAGTACAGCCTATTTAATATTGCGTCGCCAAGATTCCTATGCCGTCAATTTAGAAAGATGGATGCCGCTGATGCAAGGCGTTCTATCGGAATGCATGGAAACACTGCTGCTAGAGCAAGAGCCAGAGGTGTTTATCTCCCGTCAGCGGTGTAGTCTTTGCCGATGGTACAGCAGTTGTTATGCGATCGCCCAATCTCAGCGGCACCTTTCTCTCCTACCAGGAGTGACACCGACACGCTACCGGGATTTGCAAACTTTGGGTTTCACAACAATAGCTGCTCTCTCTGCCGCCCCAATTAGCACCCTAGAATCAGTCGTTGATACCGAAATTGCCTCTGAATTGATACAGCAAGCTCAATCTACCGTACAGAATCGGGCGATTCTCCGTCAAAATTCTTACCTTCCTCTTCGTGGGGCGGGAAACGCCAACGCCAAAACAATTCAGCCTTTTAGCAATACCTTACCTACAGCGCCTATTGAGCTTTATTTTGATATTGAAGCCGAGCCGGAACTACAACTTGACTACTTACTAGGCGTTTTGGTTGTAAACAGGGTTACTCATACCGAAACCTTCTATCCCTTGCTGGCGGAACACCCCAGCGATGAAGCATCAATATGGCAGCAGTTTTTGGCTTTGGTGGTACTCTACCCGGATGCTCCAATTTTCCATTTTTCTGACTATGAAGTTGAGACAGTCAAGCGCTTAATTAAACTTTATAAAACCCCACCAAAACAGGGAAAATCTCTGCTTTCTCGTTTTGTGGATGTGCATCAGCGAGTCACGAGTACCGTGATGCTACCTGTGGAAAGCTATTCTCTCAAACACCTGGCTCGATGGATTGGCTTTGAGTGGCGCGATCCCGGCATTAGTGGTTCTCAGTGCGTCTGTTTATACGATCAGTGGTTGAGAACAGGCGATCGCACTCTTCTCGATACTGTCTTGCGCTATAACGAGGACGATTGTCGCGCTACTTATCATCTTAAAAACTGGTTAGTAGACTTTTTGCAAAATCCCGTTCCCTCCTAACCTTCTTAACTTTTGCCGTTAACTTCAACTAGGAAATTGCAGTGACTTTGGGCGAAGCGATCGCCTTTGAGTCCAACATAAAGTTACGTAAAAACTTCTATCACTAAGCTTGAGTGATCTACTCCCTTCCCGCTATAAGATTAGGTAAAGTGCGGAAAGAGCCATGAATCGAACTCAAGCCTTGAAGCAGAGAGCGTTTGACGCTCAACAGTGGCAAAAATTGTACTACCGACATCCGCAACAGTACATCCGGAAACGCTTGGATGCCATCAAACAGCTAATGCTAGGCCAAAGCCGAACTCAAGTTTGTCAACAAGTTAACTGTAGCTATGATACCTTGACCCGTTGGCTCGATAGCTATCTGACGGGTGGACTGGAACAGTTAGTGGTTGCCATTACTCATGACAAGCCCTCACGACTTACGGTTGAACAACAACAGCAACTCAAACTGATGCTGCTCAAACAACGTAAAGAGTGATTATGGCATTGAGCGTCAACTTTGGACAGGAGCAATTATTGCTCAA
>DATNQT010000575.1:0-9364 GCA_036703885.1 Candidatus Sericytochromatia bacterium | reverse complement strand
TGTCTCCTCAGTGGAAGCTAGACGTTCGTTCCCATACCACAGCGCCTACGGGGCATCCAAGCATGGAATTGATGGCTTTTTGGAAGCCATGCGGGTTGAGTTGATGCACGAGGGTTTGTCCAGCATCAATGTCACGAATGTGATGCCAGCCTCAATGAATACGCCTCTGTTTAACAAATCCCGCACCAAGATCGGCGTAAAACCCCAAGGGCTGCCGCCGATCTACCAGCCCCATATCGTAGTGGACGCTATCCTCTATGCGGCTTGCCACCCAACCCGTGACATTATCGCTGGAGGGGCAGGGCGGGCAATGTCTCTAATTCAGCGGCTCTCACCTCAATTAATGGATACCTTGCTGCTGCAAGCGGGAGCGGGCTTTAAGCTACAGCAAACCAGTGAGCCAAAGTCCGAAGATGCTCCAGATAATTTATTTGAGCCGATCGCAGGCTTCGATCGCGTTGAGGGAGATTTTAGCAAGCACTCACGGCCGAACAGTTACTCTACCTGGCTGGAAATCCATCCTACGGCAAAGTGGGGTGCGATAGTCGTTGCAGTACTAGGAGCCGTAGGGTTAGCGGTACTGGCGGCGTAAGTGTCCAAGCTGTAGGTGTACTTTACTACCAAGCTGTTCAGGAGCGGTCGTGAATAGCTTGGTAGAAATTGCCTAATCCTCTCCCCCTGCCTCTGACGATGCAACTTTAATGCAGACTAGCTTTTATGAGCCTGGGGCAACACCTACAGGTGAAGCCGCTTCGTCAACTAGTTGTAGCAATCGCTGCCGTAAAGTTTCTAAACCCAAGCGTTGAGTCGCTGAAATAAAAACAGCTTCAGGATACTTTTGTTGAGCTAAAGCTAAGGTTTCGCTATCCACCCGATCCATCTTGTTAAAGGCAATTAAAGTTGGACCAGACATTTCAGGCATTTCTCCTAGCACCTCCTCCACTGACTGCATATGGCTTTCCCAAGCGGGATGGGAAAGATCGACAACATGAAGCAATGCATTCGCCTGGGTTACTTCCTCTAACGTGGCTCGAAATGCATCTCTTAGAGCGGGTGGTAGTTCGTGAATAAACCCTACTGTGTCTGTCAGCAGAATAGACCTTCGCTCCTGAGTTTCGGGTTCAGTAATAACCAGCTTTCGCGTTGTTGGATCGAGAGTAGCAAAGAGTCGATCGGCTGTATAAACCTCGGCATTAGTCAACAGATTCAATAGGGTAGATTTACCAGCATTGGTATAACCCACTAAAGCAACAGAAGGAACTTCTTGCTGTTGTCGTTGTTGTCGCAGGCGGGCGCGATGTGCCTGTAATTGGTTGACTTCCTGCTGAAGTTGGGCGATTCGTCGTTGAATCGTTCGTCGCTCAGTTTCTAGTTTGGTTTCACCCGGACCTCTGGTACCAATTCCGGCACCTAGCCTAGACATTTCCTGACCTCGACCTCTCAGCCGGGGCAGCATATATTCTAGTTGCGCCAGTTCCACTTGCAATTTCCCGGCTTGGGATTGAGCGCGTTGAGCGAAGATATCGAGAATGACTTCTGTGCGGTCTACAACCCGGATACCAATCTCAGTTTCTAGGTTTCGCGCTTGAGACGCAGAGATATCTCGGTTAAAGACGATGATATTCGCTCCCAACTGATGAGCGTGGTGGGCAATTTCTTCAACTTTTCCTTGACCGACGACCGTTTGAGGATGGGGATGCGATCGCTTTTGTTGCACCGTATCTAATACCTCTCCCCCCGCACTCTCAACCAGCCGAGTCAGTTCTTCGAGACTATCTTGAAACCGCTGGGCAGACATATCTTCAGTCATCAACCCAACCAGCAGTACTCGGTCTTGCTCTGTCTCAATCTCTTGAAAGTGCGAAATTTCAAAGCCTGCTTCTCGAAACTCCGTCTCCCATTCATCAACTAAGTCGTCAAAGTCTTGCTCAGTCAGCTCATCCAGACTGAGGGGAGGAGAAACAAGCCAGGGGGATTCTAAATCTGGTACGAGGTGAGCTAAGAAAGCCTCCTTAACAGAGCCAGTGCCATCGCCGTCTCGTTTTTGCGACCTGTTTCCTGTTGGGATTAACACCACTAAAGCATCTAATCGCTGTCGTGCCATTACCTTCAGAGCCGCTGTATCTGGTATCGCTCCTTTGAGTTGAGTGGCAACGCAATGAATGCCACTCAAGCGTTGAGCGCCATGCCGAGGTAGCTCTTGGGGCGGAATTTGAGTTTGAGCAGGCATACCCACCGCGACTCGCACAATCTGTCCACGTCGATTGATGTAGGCGCACACGGGATGATGAATGTCCGTGCTAATTGCCGCTAACGCTTGAGCAAATTCAGGGGTAGTTAAGCGATCGCCTGGTTGCCGTTGCTCGTACAGCCGTTGTAGTTGCTTGATCTGGCTAGACTTTAATCCGTGAAGATTACCGTAAATATTTTCGCTCATTTCAAGTTAGAAAATCGCTTTTATAATTCTTTGATTCTATATATTACTAATCTTCCCTTTTTACTTAATCTTCCCTTTGGACTAACTAAAGCTACGAATTGGCTACTTGCTTTTCATGAGACAAGCTACAAAGTATATCTATCTAACATTTGTGTTCCTATGTACAAATTAGCTTAATACTTTACTCCTTCTTGAGAAAGTGGTTAGGAAAAACCTGTAGGTGTTACTTTAATTTCATATATGAGAGTCAGAAACACAGCTATTGCATTCCTTCAGAAAATTGTTGAATTGAACTGATTAGACTTGTGTTCCCACTCAAGATACTTGTTTAGGCTCAGTATGACAAATTACAATCCGGTCGATTCCAATTCATCATTTGACAACCAACAGATAATATCCCCGGCTGGACCTTATTCGGTGACTCAACAACTCTCCGAAAACGTCATTTTGACAACAGTAGACGATCTCTATAACTGGGCACGGCTCTCCAGCTTATGGCCGTTACTATACGGTACGGCTTGCTGCTTCATTGAATTTGCTGCCATGATCGGTTCGCGTTTCGACTTTGATCGATTTGGCTTAATTCCTCGCGCTAGCCCGCGCCAAGCTGATTTAATCATTTTGGCGGGTACTTTGAACATGAAAATGGCTCAACCAACGCTTCGCCTTTACGAGCAAATGCCTGAGCCTAAATACGTGATTGCGATGGGAGCCTGCATGATTACTGGAGGGATGTTTAGTGCTGATTCTTATACTGCTATTCGAGGGGCGGATAAGATTTTGCCTGTAGATATTTATATACCCGGTTGCCCTCCTCGCCCAGAAGCAATCATGGATGCAATTATTAAGTTGCGTAAGAAGATATCTAATGAATCTATTCAGGAGCGAGGCAAGATTAAGCAAACCCATCGCTATTACAGTACCACCCATAATATGAAGCTGGTTCCACCCACTGCCGTGACTGGTAAAGACGCAACTTTGCCTTCTCGTCAGCAACCACCTCAAGAGTTGGCAGAAGCAATGGGAATGCCGATAAGTCCTGCTCTCCAAGCTACTCAAAAGCAGGAGGTTAGTAAGGAGTAGAAAATCTGGCGTCGGTATTAAGGCTAAAGCTGTTTTATCACTTTGGGGAGACTGATAAAACAGCTTTAGGAACTATCTCACGCGGTTGGGCAAGAGGATATAGTTCAGCACACTATTGATTAAGAGAAACACCCCATGATTATCGAAGAGGTTATGAAGAAATGATGGTAGATCCTAATCAATTAGACAAAAGCAGCTTTATCCATCCACGAAGTCGTTATTACGGTCAGGTTAAACCAGAGAATTTGGTTTTTAATGCAAATTTACAGGAGTTTGCTCAACGGGCGAATTTCATTTGCAACCTAGAAACCAATGGCAAAGTTTCACCAGAAGAAGCCTACAACCAAATTAAGGTGCTGTGGAAACAGCTCAAGCGTACTAAAAAGCAAATGGGAATTGGCGAAAGCTAAAAATTTGCCCGAAATTGGGCTTCTTAAGTTTCTCGACTGAGCATAGGTTTTGCTATCTTCCCTATCTGCTAATAGATAATTGTAAGCCTTATAGTAGATCCACCTATACCTTTATCTGTGACATAAAACCTCAGGTATGGGCAAATTTGAGGTCTATTTTTATCTATACACATTTATTCATTTACTGAAGATTAGTTAACTCCTAGGAAATAATCATGCTCAACGATAAACTCTCAAAAGAACAGTTGCAAGCCCGTGATTTAACATCAAGATTAAAGCTGTTCAGAATAATCATTAACAATTTTTAGAAACTACTGAAGAGATTTTGATGTCTTACTTGGAAAAGGTGGGAATGGCTTGGTGGGTCGAAATTGTCACCAAAAAACCCGATTGTAAATACTACTTCGGACCTTTTGCCAGTCATCGGGAAGCGCAACTTTCTCAACTCGGCTACATTGAAGACTTAGAGCGAGAAAGACCACAATTAATTGCTATCGAAATTAAGCAGTGTCAGCCAAAAGAACTAACGATTTTTGAAGAGGAATGGATAAATAAAATCGACCGTAATATTTCGCGAGATATTAGTGCCTAGATAATTACTGTCGGAGGTAAATGTATAGGGTACAAACCACCGGTATCCCTTGAATAAACTGTGCAAGCATAGCACATTGGAGGAAGTAGTGTGGCGCAAGAAAAAGCAAAAATCGGAGAACAGGCGCTTAACAAGATAGCAGAAATAGCGCTTGCCAGCCAACTTGAACAAGCAGAACAATTGGAAGTTCGGATCAAGACGGATCTAAGCAAACTTGCACATGGAGAACTCGATTCCCTTGCTATCAAGATAAATGGTTTGGTAATGCCGCAAAATCTGCTCGTAGAAGAACTACAATTACAGATTAATCGCATTATTGTCAAGCCTTTCAGTGCCCTTCTCGGCAACATTATCCTGACCCAACCTTGTGAAGGGACAATTCGTATTGCCATTAATGAGGATAGCCTCACTCGGCTCCTCAACTCCAAATCTTTTTCTGAACATCTGCACAAAAGGCAAGGTTCTGTTGAGAACAAAAGGATAGCAATTGAGGTCCGGCAACTCAGGTGCTGTTTGTTAGCAGATGGGAATATAGCTTTTAACTGCCAGGTGATGGAGGGTAAAACTGGAGAAGCTCAAACCTTAGCCTTTACAGCTATACCTCGTATCGTTACTGATGGGCAAGTAATTATTCTACAAAATGTAGATTATTTGAATGGGAAGGAACTCCTACCAGAATTAACAGCAGCTTTAATCGCACAAGTCAGCGAAGTTTTAAACTTTCGTGAGTTTCAGCAACAGGGAATGCTACTGCGATTTCAGCAGATTAATGTAGCAGTAGGCAAGTTAACTTTGCAAGCTGATGTCTGCGTAGAGCAGTTTCCATCCTCAAAATAACACAACTCCGTCTACGACACTACGGCTAAGAGAAATAACGGTTAAAGGTTACACCATCATCATTCTGCTAACGAACTTGACCCCGATTTTTACGATACTAAATACAAAAAAACTGTTTTAGCTAAAACTTTAGAAGAAGCATAATCAGAAATTACATGAGCCGAATTATGAGTCATTTTGGTATTATTTGTCCCCCTTATCCCGGTCACATAAATCCTTTGGCAGCTTTAGGACGAGAACTGCAATCTCGCGGTCATCGCGTCACATTTCTGCAAATCCCCGACGTAGAATTTAAAGTACGCTCAGAAGGGTTAAACTTTTACCCAATAGGACAGTCTCTTTATCAATCTGGATTATTAGCTGAAACTTTCCAGCAAATAGCTAAATTAAGCGAGATAGAAGCATTACGTTATTCAGTTGATTTCTGCCGTCTAATGACTGAAATCATCTGCCAAGATGCTCCTAGTGCGATCGCAGCAACGGAAATTGAAGCATTGTTGGTCGATCAGCTAGAACCAGTAGGTGAAACCATCGCTCAATACCTGGCTCTCCCCTTTATTTGTATATCCTCCGGTCAAGCGATTCACCGACGCGCTGACGTTCCTCCTTTCTTCACACCCTGGAGCTATCAAAATACTTGGTGGGCGCGTCTTCGCAATCAAACTGCCTATTACATTTTAGACCGCAGTTGCAAACCAATTCTACAAACCATCAATCAGTATCGCAGAGCGTGGAAGTTACCGCATTACCGCCATATTTATGCTTCATCGGCTCGACTGGCTCATATTAGCCAACAACCAGCTGCTTTTGATTTTCCTTGCGGCAATTTACCTGCTCACTTCCATTACGCTGGCCCATTCCGCAATCCATCCCCAAGCCAGGTATCTTTTCCCTTTGAAAAATTGACCGGACAACCCTTAATTTACGCTTCTCTTGGCAGCGTGCAAAACACCAAAGGCGATGTTTTTTATACCATTGCCTCGGCTTGCGAAGGATTGGATGTGCAATTGGTCATTACTCATGGGGGTGGCATGAGTGCAGAAGCGGTTCAAAAACTGCCGGGTTCTCCCCTGGTTGTAGAATATGCTCCTCAGTTGGAAGTGCTTAAGAGAGCGAGTTTAACGATTACTCACGGGGGAATGAATACAGTACTTGATTCTCTCAGCTACGGAGTACCTTTGGTTGCCATTCCTATCACGTTTGAACAGCCAGGAACCGGAGCGCGAATTAGGTGGACAGGTACCGGAGAAGTCATTCCCGTAACTCAGTTAAGCGTAGATAAACTGCGAACGGCGATTCAACAAGTGCTAACCGAAGATTCTTATTCAAAGAATGCCTTGAAGATGCAGCAAGCGATCGCTCAAGCAGGTGGAGTTAAGCGAGCTGCTGATATTATTACGCAAGCAATTGCGTCCAAGCAGCCAGCTTTGTCGCCACTCACATCAGGTGCATCTACCGATATTAGGAGTGCCAGCAATGCAGCTTAAACCAATAGATCGACAAGTTGTTACTTTATAAAAGCCCCATAAAAGAGAAGACCCACTCTGAGCAAGCAAGCCAAGCAAAGAAACTATAGTAATGCTAGAAACTGTTGATGTTGGGTATGACATTATTGCGATCGGAGGCTCTGCTGGGTCTATATCGGCTCTTGTGCAACTGGTTCAGGGTTTTCCTCCTGACTTGCCAGCAGCTGTGTTCATTGTGGTTCACACCTCACCCCATTTTCCAAGCTTGTTACCAGAGATTCTCCAGCGTTCCGGTCCCCTGCCAGCAGTCCATCCCCAAGATGGCGCTCCCATTGAGCGGGGACGCATCTACGTGGCACCGCCTGACCACCATTTGCTAGTTAAACGCGACTATATGCGTGTAGTGTTCGGGCCTAAAGAAAACAGGTTTCGACCAGCTATTGACCCGCTCTTTTGCACAGCGGCTCAAGCTTACGGCAAACGGGTGGTTGGGATTGTGCTTTCGGGTCTGCTCTGTGACGGAACTGCGGGGCTTATTGAGATCAAACAGCGAGGTGGGATGGCGATTGTTCAAGATCCACAAGATGCTGCTGTTCCCTGTATGCCACAGAACGCGATTAAGAATGTGGCAGTAGACCATATCCTATCCAGTGCGGATATGGCTGGTGTCCTTTTCGAGTTGAGCCATGAACCAGCGCCATAAAACACAGGAGAGGTAATGCCAAACTCGAAGATAACTCCCGACCCAGTTGAACTGAACGTTATAGCAAAGTGCTGAGTGCTGAGTGCTGAGTGCTGAGTGCAAACACAGTCTATAAAAGGCTTTTGGGTGTTCCTACTGTCCTAACCTCAGTGGCTACTGCTATAACTCTCTAGAGAGTATCGAAATGCCGGGGTCGCCTTCAGTAATTGTTTGTCCAGAGTGTGGGGGTGTCATGTGGGAAAGACGCTTAGGCGCTTTCCGATAAATTCTTCGATTATTTTCTCCCCTATGGTTGGCAAAATCTGAAGCGGCTACCACAGGCGAGTTTTTCTGTATCACTGATTACCAATTGGCTTAACGCTGGCTCATTCCCCTAGGCAGACGAGTAGACAATTCAGCAGAGGTAAATTGTGCAAAGGTGTCATTAGTCTGGGCGGTATGCATAGGCGAGAGTAGTAATGCGTGAACTGAACAATGGGGCAGTTATTCAAATCTGCATTCAGCCCAGAACACTCATTCATGACACAAACTGAACCCAGAACAAGCGAGGGAAGGGTTGCCGCCGCGCCGATTTTGACGAAATCGCGGAGCGCGAACAAGGGGTGGATGGAAGTAGCCCAGCGCCCAAAATTATCAATGATTAAAGTTAGGAGAAAGATATGGTTGTCAGCAGTGAAAGACGTGCTTTTGGAGTATTTTCCAGCCGTCAAAAAGCGGAACAGGCTCTCAGTGAATTGAAAACTTCCGGCTTTACAATGGACAACGTTTCCATAATTGCTAGAGATGCAGAACAGGGTGAGGAACTTGGCGGTGCTGAACTCACGCCTCGCATTGGGAATAAAGATGTCGGGGGTGCAACAGGAGTGGTTGGAGAGATTGCCACAGACAGTGCCTTGGGTGCTGTGTTAGTTGGTCTTGGTAGTCTAGCTATTCCTGGTGTAGGACCGATAATCGCAGCCGGTAGCGTTGCCACTGCACTTGTTGCTACCGTTGCGAGTACTGGTGTTGAAGCTGCAGCTATTAGTGGTTTGGTTAGGGCACTAGTCGATCTAGGCATTCCCGAAGAACAAGCTAGAGTTTATAGCGATCGCCTCCATCAGGGTCATTATTTGGTCATAGTCGAGGGTACAGAAGACGAGATTGGTCGTGCAGAATCGATTTTTAGCAATCGGGGTATTCAAGACTGGAGTGTTTATCATTCCCCCCAATCTTAAGATATCCCTTACACTAATAGGCGATCGCTAGTAGGAATTACCTGCACGATACGGCTATCAAGCCACCTCAACAGCGAACTGTGACGCTTAATATTAGGACTGATTTGGAGAACTAGAAATCATGCAACTGAAGCCAATCAATCAGCAGGTTGTTGCCATCGTTGGGGCTTCCAGCGGCATCGGACGTGAGACAGCCCTTCAGTTTGCTCATCGTGGGGCAAAGTTACTTGTCTCTGGTCGCAGTGAGTCGAAGCTAGCGTCGTTAGTGAACGAGATTCGGGGCTTTGGTGGTGAGGTAACCTCTTTAGTCATCGATGATGTAGCGGTATTCGAGCAAGTCAAGGCGATCGCAGATCGTACTGTGGAAGTGTATGGGCGGCTAGATACCTGGGTTCATGTTCCGGGTTCCGCCGTCTTTGCAACGTTCGATAATAAAACACCGGAAGAGTTTAAGCGCGTCGTTGATGTGACCTTGATGGGGCAGGTATACGGTGCAATGGCAGCGCTACCCCATCTCAAGCGTGAGGGACGGGGGGCGCTGATCCACATCTCTTCAATGGAAGGCGTGCGAAGTCTCCCATACCAGAGTTCGTACTCCGCAGCCAAGCATGGGATAGAGGGT